>JABIXC010000003.1 GCA_018666775.1 Rhodospirillales bacterium
AGGGAAAGGATCAAACGGAAAACCATGGAAACCCGGCGCTTGCAATACCGCAAATACGCCGCTTAATATGATCAACCAGATGGGCCAGACCCTCTCTTAGATCAGGCCGCCAGATGTTCCATTTTATATGACGACGGACACACCCATACATATAAGAACTTGTTGATGTCATAACAATGGATGAACAAGATAGGGACGATAAATCCCTGTTTTCAAAAATAGGATTAAACGCCTGTTTTCGCGGCAAAACCATGGAAACATTGGACATAACGGCCTAGTCTATGGCCAACACATAAACTGAAGCAGGCATATATAAATGGCCAAAGCCGCAAAAAAAGGCCCCGGGCGCAAGAAACCGACAGATGGTGATACAGATCGCGATACAGATCGCGATATTGGGGCTTTAGGGGGCATCGATATTGTTGGCACGCTTTCTGGCTGGTCCGAGGCGGTCACTGTTTCCGCAATGGCCCTGATTGCCCCACCCCTTTTGATGATCGGGGTGAAACCGGCCAAGCCCAAAAAGGGACAATTGGGCCGCATGGTGCGGGGGTTCCCCATCGTCGGCTTAGGGGTTGGGCTGTTTTCCGCCCTGATTTATGCCTTGCTGAATGGCCTGAATTTACCGCCCGTGCTTGCCGCAATTTTAGCCGTTAGCACGATGATTTATTGCGGCGGCGCTTCCAGCGAAGGCGGGCTTGCCCGCATGGCGGATGCCTTGGTCGCGGGGGGTTCAAAAACACAGCACCTAAGCAATCTTAAAGCCGAACAATTTGGCAGTTACGGCACCATTGTTTTGGTAATTTCGTTTTCTGTTCGTGTTGCAGCAATCGCCCTGATTGCCTCTCCGGGCGCCGTAACGGCGGCCCTTGGGGCATCCTGTGCGGCATCCTGGGCCGTTATGGCCGTTGCCCTTCATTATTTGCCCCCCGCTAAAAAAACCGGCTTTACGGCAATGGCCGGACGTCCCGATTGGAACCAGATGATTCTAACCATCATGCTGGGTGCCGCCATTGCGCTGTTTTTCCTAAAACCCGTTGTTGGCATTGTCGCCCTTGCGGTTGGGGCCTTAGGCGCGTTTAAATTTTTCTGGTTTGCCCGTGAAAAATTTGGCGGGATAACCGGCGACACCCTTGGTGCCATTCAGCAAGGCGCGGAACTGGGCATGCTGCTGGCCATTGTTGCCCTGATCTGATGCCGCGCCCATGAGCCCTAAAACGACCACCAAAACAAAAACGACCAGGTGGTGGTGGATCAGACACGCCCCCGTCGATAACCCGGAACGACGCCTATACGGTCAAAGCGACATCGATGCCATCGTGTCGGATACAGATGATTTTAAACAACTGGCGAAACATCTTCCCAGTGATGGGGTCTGGGTCGCATCGCACCTAAAGCGCACCCATCAAACCGCCCAGGCAATTATCCCCCATTTCAAAGCGCGCGGACATAACGCCCCTGAACTTTTGACCCATCCAGAACTCGCTGAACAAAACTTCGGCGACTGGCAAGGCATGACCTATAACGAATTAAAAGCCCATTTAGGTGATGGATTTGATGATTTCTGGAAAGCTCCGGCGAGAGCCCAACCGCCCGCAGGCGAGAGTTTTGCTGCCGTTATAAACCGGGTCCAATGCATAACAGACCAATTAAACCGCACCCATGAAGGCAGCGACATTATCGCATTTGCCCATGGCGGATCCATTCGCGCCGCATTGGCCGTGGCCCTTGGCCTTGACCCGGATGCCGCCTTGAATTTTCAAATCGATACCCTGTCGCTCACCCGGATTGATCACATCTTGCCCGGCGACAACCCACCTTCTGGGTCCGTTCAGCCCTGGCGCATTGGCGTCGTCAACCACAGCCCAACGCCCGGGGTGCCCAAGATCATGCATCCTCGCGGTTAAACGTATGTGTTAAATTTTGGTGGGTTAAATTTTGATGGGTTAAACCACAAGCCTGAACAACAGCAATCCAGCCACAATGCTGGCATGGACCAAACAGCCAACAATAGAAAGATATAAGGCGCGCCGAATGTCGTCATACCCGGCACGCGCGCGCCCATCCCCAATCCAGTTGTTTTGAAGCACGCCCGCATAACGGCTGGATGGCCCACAGAGCGCCAGCCCCAATATTCCGGCCGTCACCCCCAGAATCCATCCCCCGGCAAATGCCGGGTGGCGGCTGCCATCGGTTAACATCACCGAAAGACCCTTTTTAAGGCTCGCATGGGGCACAAAAAATCCCGCAACCAATAACAAGATGGCCGCAATGCGTGACGGGAAAAAATGGAAAACGCCATCCAGCCGGGCGGCTGCCATAGAGAAGGCTTCGGCCCGGCCACCAATAGAATTCAGCGCCCCGGCCATAACACAGACGGACCAGTAAACCACCAATCCCGGCAGGCCTAAAAGAACAAACCAGAACACCGGCCCGATCACAGATCGACCAAATGCCAATGTCCCTTCTTCGATGGCAAAGCGAACGCAGCCGTATTTATCCATTTCACGATCGTAGCCCGGCCACAACCCGGCAAAAATTTCGCGCGCAACATCTGGGCCAGATTTATGCAATTCACGCCCCACACGGCGCAACGGGAACAAAACCCGCCTTTGGCCAACAACCAGAAAGAGCAGCAGAAATTCCAGACCCCACCCATATGGAACATGGTGGGCAATCCACCAAAGGCCTAACCCGACCCCAATGCTGAAGCTCAGGGCAATCAACGCAACAATGGCACCCCGAACAACGCGGTTGGCTTCTGATCGATTTTCCCGGTTAAGCTTTTTTTCAAGCCAAATAAAAATGCTGCCTACCCCACGGTGGGGTGAATTCCAGGATTTTGGGCCCAATGAAAACCCTGGTACGCTCACCACGAAATCAAGGGCCAGGGCGGCCAGCAAAAGAAGCAGGGATGTGCCGCCGGAAATCCCGATGAGCGGTGAATAGTCGAGCATTTTTCCAACCTATACGCGATATTTTCACCCAAACTACCCACTTGGACGATGTGGGTAAACCCACTTGGATCATTTGCCCCCTTCGATGATTGCCCTTTCTTCAACCCTGTCATAGGCTGGCCGGGAATTTTCGTTAAATTCAACACCGGAAACACACATGCCCGAAAAGCATCCCAAAGACATGGAACACGAAACCGATGATCTGGCCTTGCCCCAGATTGAGCCCGGCTGGGTGTGGCTGGTTGGGGCCGGGCCCGGGGACCCGGGTCTTTTGACCCTTTTGGGCTTGGCCGCCCTGCGGTCCGCCGATGTGATCGTTTACGATGCGTTGGTCAGTGATGCGGTTTTGGCTTTGGCCTCACCTGAGACAGAACGGGTCTTTGCCGGAAAACGGGGGGGGCGGCCATCTGCCGATCAACAAGATATTTCCCGGAAACTGGTGGAACTGGCAAAGGACGGGCGGCGTGTGTTGCGGCTTAAAGGCGGAGACCCCTGCATTTTTGGCCGCGGTGGTGAAGAAGCACAGACCCTGGCCCAGGCATCGGTCCCCTTTCGCATGGTGCCGGGGATCACGGCGGGGATCGGGGGGCTGGCCTATGCCGGCATTCCAGCAACCCATCGCGACACCAATACCGCCATCACCTTTATCACCGGCCATGCCAGTGATGGCCATGTGCCAGACAATCTGAATTGGGAGGCGCTGGCAAAATCTGCGCAGGTTTTGGTGCTTTATATGGCCCTTGGCCATATTGAACACATTGCCAAGCTCTTGATGGATGCCGGGCGCGATACGGATGAACCGGTTTGTGTCATCAGCAATGCCACCCTGGCCAATCAAAAGGTTCTGGATACAACCCTGATCAATGCCGCCGCCGACATCCAAAAAGCGGTAATGTTGCCACCCGCCGTCGTGGTTATTGGTGCCAATGTCGGGTTGCGCGCACCCCTTGATTGGATTGGGGCGCTTGGAAATGGGCAAAACATCCCATGACGGAAAAAACAGACATCCCCTTTTGGAAACGCAAGACCCTGACGGAAATGACCCGCGACGAATGGGAATCCCTTTGTGATGGCTGTGGAAAATGCTGCCTTTTAAAGCTTGAGGACTGGGATACCGCAGAAGTCTCATACACCTCTGTCGCATGTCGTGGCCTGGATTCCAAAACCTGCCAATGCAAATTTTATGATCGGCGCAAAGAAGAAGTATCCGATTGCATCGTTCTGCGCCCGGCAATGGTGCCGGGCTTTCCGTGGCTGCCCAGCACCTGTGCGTATCGATTGATTCATGAAGGCAAAGATTTGGAAGATTGGCACCCTTTGGTATCTGGTGATCCACAATCCGTCCATCGTGCCGGCATCTCTGTGAAGGGAAAAACCGTCGACGAAGAAGAAGCCGGAGACGAACTTGATGACTACATTGTCAAATGGCCTGAATAACTTTTCACCTGATGGCTTTTCAAATGCCCCCGATCAGGTACACTCAGAACATGGTTGATAACGCTGCCCCCATTAAAGGCGTCCTTGCTGCGGCACTGACTGCGCTGGATGAAAATTTTTCCCCGGATTCTAAACTGACCGCCGATCACTGCCATTGGCTTTTGGCCAATGGGTGCAATGGCATTGGGCTTTTGGGCACCACAGGAGAAGCATTTTCATTTTCGGCATCTGAGCGCATGCGCCTTTTAGAAGGCGTTATCGATCAGGGCATCCCGCCAGATCGCCTTATTGTCGGAACAGGGGCTGCCGCCCTTGACGATGCCATCACCCTGACGGCACATGCAACAAGCCTTGGCTGCGTGGGATGTCTGGTGGTGCCGCCCTTTTATTTTAAAAATATCAGCGACGATGGCCTTTATGCGGCTTATGACGAAATCATCACCCGCGTCGATAACCCCGCCCTCAGGCTTTATCTCTATAACTTCCCTCAAACCTCTGCGGTGCCCATCACGCGCAACGTTATTGACCGTTTGATCAAGACCTGGCCTGACACCATTGCCGGACTAAAAGATTCATCCGCATCTGTTGAAAACATGGTGGGGTTGGCACGGGACTATCCTGAACTCAGCATCTATTCCGGCACAGAAAGACTGCTTTTGGACATATTAGAAGCTGGCGGAAAGGGCTGCATTGCGGCAGGTGCCAATATTACCGCCCCTGCCATTGCCGCACTGTATAGCGAATGGGAAAAATCCGGCGCAAGCCCTGCTGCCTTTAAGGCCCAGGAAAAAGTATCTGCCTTGCGCGATGTTTTTGATGGCATTTCCATGATTCCAGCCATGAAACTGCTTTTGGCGCGACATTTAAACCTGCCCCGATGGGCACAGGTGGTGCCCCCCATGGTGCCAATCACTGATGATGGCATCGATGCCTTTATGGCCCATGCCAAATCCGGCGGGGTGGTACTGTCATGAGCAATGCCAAACCCGCGCGCGAAGATGTCTTGAACATAGATGGGCGAAAAATATGCCTGCGCTCCCATCATCACCGCAAAGCACGGCATATGATTTTGCGCATTGATGCCAAAGCGGACTGCGTCCTCCTGACCCTGCCGCGCAGCGTGTCCTATACATCAGGCATTAAATTTGCTCGTGAAAAAAGCGATTGGTTTATTCGACGCCTTGATTCACTGCCCCCGCTCACCCCATTTGCTGATGAATCCCTGATTCCATTTCAGGGCGAAAAACTGTGTATTCGCTATTTTCCATTGGCCGGTGCCGCGCCCATTTTTGATCAAAATATTCTCTACGTTCCAGGCCCCGAACATAAAATGGCCGACAGCGTGCGGGGATGGCTCCGGCACGAAGCGCAGCAATTGATGGCAACCTTAAGTGCCAGCAAGGCTGAAAAAATTGGCCGCCCCCCGCCACCAATCCGTCTAAACGATCCCCGGTCCCGTTGGGGCAGCTGTTCTGAGACGGGGCGGATTAATTTTTCATGGCGCCTGATTATGGCGCCCAAGATCGTCCTTGAATACGTTGTCGCCCATGAGGTCGCCCATCTGGAAGAATTGAACCACGGCAAACAGTTTGAAAAAATCGTCCGCAGCCTGACCGAAAATGTTGACGAAGCCCGGGACTGGCTGACCGAAGAAGGCACCGGGCTGTTGCGCTATGGCTGAGCGCACCTCGCCCAAGTGCGCTATGGCTGAGCGCATTGCTGCACCCAAAATTGGTTACATCGCGCAATAGCGCGGGTTTTTTCTTATGTCCCGTCTCCGGCCTGAATCCCTTTCCATGACCCTGCTTCTGACGGCGCTGATCGCCATCGGGGCGATGTCCATTAACATGACCCTGCCCGCCCTTCCTGCTATGGCCGAAGTATTCGGCGTTGCCGGCGGGATCGTGCTGATGACCGTTGCCCTGTTTTCCTTTGGCTTTGCAGTGGGGCAATTGTTCTATGGCGCCGTGTCAGACCGCTTTGGTCGCCGCCCGGTGTTGTTGGTGGGCACGTTGCTTTATACGGCCACCTCCCTTGCCTGTTATCTGGCACCCAACATTGAAACCCTGATCATTGCCCGCCTGCTTCAAGGGTTGGCCGCTGCTTCCGCCCAGGTTTTGGCCCGGGCCATTGTGCGCGACATCTATACCCCCAATGAGGCCGCAAAAGTTCTTTCCCTGATTGCTGCCGTTTTTACCATCACCCCTGCCTTTGCCCCGCTGATCGGCGGGGTGTTACAGGCATGGCTAGGCTGGCGATCCATCTTTGCCGTGTTGACGGGGTTCAGCACCATCTTGGTTTTGGCCGTGTTTTTTGGCCTGAATGAGAGTCTAAAGCGCCTGGACCCCGAAGCGCTGCGCCCCACGCGCCTGATGACCAATACCGCTGCATTGCTTAAAAACCGGACCTTTTTAGGCTACACCCTTGTCTTTTCTGCTGTTTTTGCAGCGATGTTCGGATTCCATTCCGGATCGTCCTTTGTTTTCATTAAATTGCTGGGGTATGGGCCCGAAGCCTATGGTGTGTTGTTCATGACCGTGATTGGCGGGTATTTGGTCGGCACTGTTTTGTCCATGAAGATCACCCTGACCATTGGCTATCAGCGGCTGGTCTGGATTGGCATGATGATCTGCCTATGCGCCAGCGCCACCATGTTGGCCTTGACGCTGCTGGCACCCCTTGGGGTTTTGATCCTCATCATCCCGCAATTTATATTCATGATCGGTGTTGGGCTTGCCCTGCCCAACTCTCTGGCCGGGGCCATGGCACCATTTCCAGACAAAGCGGGGTCATCAGCCGCTTTGATCGGATTTTTCCAACAAGCAAGCGGCGGCGCCATGGTGGCAAGTCTTGGGGCGCTCAGCACCGACAGTGCCGTGCCCATGGTGGCCTGTGTTTTCTCAGGGACCGTCATCGCAGTTCTGGCCCTAATCGTGATCGTTCCCCGGACCCCGTCCGGGGCTTAATCAGAATCAGACGGATACGCATCCCGATCAGGGGCCGGGTCAGAATTGCCAAATAAACGGCCCCAAAAACTTCCCCCTTTTGCCCCCGGAAGGGGAATGGCTGGCTTGCCTTCATGGGCCTCAACCATCACATCGCGCCAAATCTTGGCGGGCAGGCTGCCGCCGGTGACCCGCTTCATTGATTTTCCATTGTCATTGCCAAGCCACACCCCAGCCACATAATTGGCGCTGTAGCCAACAAACCACGCATCCCGGTAATCTTGGGTGGTTCCGGTCTTGCCCCCGATTGGGTGACCAAAACGCCCCCGATGCCCGGTTCCCCGTTCCATCACTGCCGTCATCATCTTATTCATATCGGCCAACATGCCGGGTTCTATACGTCGGCCCGGCCCGGACCCGGACCGCACATAGCGTGTCTTGCCACTTGTATCTTTGACCCGCGTAACGCCATGAATAAAAACACCATTTCCGCCATTGGCAAACGGGGCATATGCCCCAACCAGTTCAATCAGGCTAACTTCAGATGCCCCCAAAGCAAGGCCGCCTTCGCGGCGAAGTTTTGATGTTATGCCCAACCTTCGGGCGCGGCGAATAACCCGATCAACACCGGCATGTTGCAGGACCCGCACCGCCACAGTGTTCAGCGATTTAACAAGCCCATCGGTCAGGGTAACCGGGCCATAAAATTTCCCATTGTAATTTCGCGGCGCAAAACTGCCCATCCGAACCGGGGCATCCTTGATGATGGATTTTGGCGTTAACCCCGATTCCAGACCGGCCAGATAGACAAAGGGTTTAAAAGAGGACCCCGGTTGGCGAAGCGCCTGAGTGGCCCGGTTAAACTGACTTTTTCCGTAATTTTTTCCCCCAACCATGGCCTTGACCGCCCCATTGGGGGCCATGATCACAAGGGCGGCCTGACCAACATTGCGCCCCTTCGCCGGGCCAGCCATCAGCTTTTGAACTGCCCGTTCAGCGGCGCGCTGAAGCCGCAAATCAAGGGTGGTCTGGACCACAAGATCCCCCTTGGCTGAACCCACATAGCCCCGCGCCTGATTCAATGCCCAGTCGGCATAATAGCGCCCAACCCGTGCCGATTGACGACCCAGCCGGGCCGGGTTGAGCTTCACCACCCGGGCCTGGGCGGGGGTGATAAACCCCGCTGCCACCATACGATCAAGCACCACCGCGGCGCGCCGTGTGGCACGGCCCCGATGACGGTTGGGCGCATAACGCGACGGTGCCTTTAAAAGCCCCGCCAGCATTGCTGCTTCGTTTAGCTGCAGGTCTTTTGCGGGCTTGTTAAAATAACTGCGCGCCGCCGCCGCAATCCCGAAATTACCCGCCCCCAGATAGACCCGGTTAAGGTAAAGCGACAGGATTTCATCCTTGCTCAGGTGATGCTCTAACCACAGGGCCAACACCAGTTCCTGAATTTTTCGCTTGAAAACACGCTCTGGGCCCAGAAACAAATTCTTCGCAAGCTGCTGGGTAATGGTAGAGCCACCTTGCTTGATTCTGCCTGCCCATAGATTGACCACCACCGCACGGGCAAGGCCGATTAAGTCCACGCCGAAATGGGAATAAAAGCGGGCGTCTTCCACGGCGACCACGGCCTGGGGCACATGTTTTGGCAACTTTGAAACAACGATGGGCCGGGCGCGGGCCTCGCCAAACCGGGCAAAGGGTGTGCCGTCTGCTGCCAACAGTGTCACCGATGGGCGGCGTTCCAGTTTTGGAATAGACCCGGTCACTGGCCCCAGATCATAGGCGTACCAGGCAATCAGGGATGAGACCGCAATGGCCCCCCAAATCCCTGCCACCAATGCCCATTTCACCAACACGCGAAATACCCCCCGTTTGGGGGGAGGCTTTGCTCCCTTTTTACCAGTGGGCTTTTTACCAGCGGGTTTTTTGGGGGATTTAGAAGGAGGTTTTTTTGCCATCACCGATGCCGATTATCAAGCAAGAGGATTAAACGTCGAGATTGGCCACTTCCAGCGCATGGGTCTGAATAAATTCACGCCGGGGCTCCACGACGTCACCCATCAATGTGGAAAAAATATCTTCCTGAGCCTCGGCATGGCTGATCCGAACCTGAAGCAGGGTCCGCGCATCGGGGTCCAACGTGGTTTCCCAAAGCTGTTCCGGGTTCATTTCACCAAGACCTTTATATCGCTGAATTGCCATGCCCTTGCGGCCAACGTCCATGACCGCATTCACCAAGCCGGTGGGCCCGGTAATGTCGGTGATCACTTCTTTGCGCACCAGCGTGGATTGACGGGCATAAATCTGCTGCAATTTTCCAGCCATAGCATCAAGCTTGCTTGCCTCTACCATGGAGATCACCTTGGCATCGATCTTGAGCCGTTCCGGCACGCCCCGCAGAATGCGTTCAAAAGACATGGTGCCATCGGTTTCAATATTTGAAGACCAGCCGCGTTCTAGGGCGGAAACAATGCCATCCAGACGTCTTGCTGTAAATTCTGCAACGGTTTCGGCATTTTTTGCATCCGCAAAAACATCCGGGTTGAATGCGCCCAGAATACCTGCCTGTTCCACCAACGCCAAAGAGCCAACCCTTCGGGCCAGAGGCGCCAAAAGGTTGCGTGCCACCCGGGCATCATCCAGAACTGCCGCCAGATCATCGCCGGCCAATTGCTGGCCGTCATGAAGGGTCAGAACGGCATCTTCAATCCCGGCACCGATGAGATAATCTTCAAGGGCGCGATCATCTTTCAGATACACTTCTGAATTGCCTCGTTTCGACCGATACAGGGGCGGTTGGGCAATATAGAGATACCCCCGTTCAATCAACGCCGGCATTTGGCGATAGAAGAAAGTCAGCAATAACGTGCGAATATGGGCCCCATCAACATCAGCATCGGTCATGATGATGACCTTGTGATAGCGCAGCTTTTCTATATTGAAATCATCAGCCCCGATCCCTGCACCGAGCGCCGTAATCAAGGTGCCAATTTCTACTGATGACAGCATTTTGTCAAAACGGGCACGTTCCACATTCAGAATTTTACCCCGCAACGGCAGGATCGCCTGATTGGCCCGATTGCGGCCCTGTTTCGCAGAGCCCCCGGCGGAATCCCCTTCGACGATGAATATTTCGGCAACGGCCGGATCACGCGCCTGACAATCTGCCAATTTACCCGGCAGAGAAGATATATCCAAAGCACCCTTGCGCCGGGTCAATTCCCGCGCTTTACGGGCGGCTTCGCGCGCAGCAGCCGCTTCCGATGCCTTGGCCATGATGCGTTTGCCTTCATTGGGGTGTTCTTCGAACCATTGGCTGAGACGATCACCGACAATGCTTTCCACAACGGGGCGGACTTCAGATGAAACCAGTTTTTCCTTGGTCTGGGATGAAAATTTAGGATCCGGAACCTTAACCGATAACACGCATGTCAGCCCTTCGCGGGCGTCTTCGCCGGTCAATTGCATCCGGTCTTTCTTGGCCAGCGCAGAAGATGACGCAAACGCATTAATGGTTCGCGTCAGCGCGCCACGGAACCCGGCCAAATGGGTGCCACCATCGCGCTGGGGAATGTTGTTGGTAAAACACAGCATGTTTTCGTGATAGGCATCGGTCCATTGCATGGCGACTTCGACAACGATGCCATTGCGCTCATCGGTTAGGGAAATGGGCGGTGAATGGATCGCCGTTTTGGAACGATCAATATATTCCACATAGGCCTTCAGCCCGCCGTCATAAAGCATTTCTTCAGTGATGGGCTCTACTTCGCGGTTGTCCGTCAAAACAATGGCAATGCCAGAGTTCAGAAAGGCCAGCTCCCTCAGCCGGGAACGCAAAATGTCATGTTCAAACCGGATGTTATCGGAAAACACCTCGGCCGATGGATGAAACGTTACCTCAGTACCACTGCGTGGGGTGCCATCTTCACCAAGGGGTGCCGTGCCGGTTTCTTTTAAGGGGGCAACCGTATCACCATCGCGGAACTGCATCTTGTGTTCCTTGCCATCGCGACAAATACAAAGTTCCAACAACGATGACAGGGCGTTCACCACGGAGATGCCAACCCCATGCAACCCACCGGATATCTTGTAGCTGTTCTGGTCAAATTTACCCCCGGCATGAAGCTGGGTCATGATCACTTCGGCGGCAGAGATGCCTTCTTCTTCATGAATCTCAACCGGAATCCCCCGGCCATCATCAGAAACCGTGACGGAGCCATCGACATTCAGGCACACATTAATGCGGGTGCAAAACCCGGCCATGGCCTCATCGATGGAATTGTCCACCACCTCATAGACCATGTGATGCAATCCGGTGCCATCGTCCGTATCGCCGATATACATGCCCGGGCGTTTGCGCACCGCCTCAAGGCCGCGCAGGACCTTGATGGAATCAGCGCCATATTCATCGGCGCTTTCAATTTCGCTCAGTTCTTTATCGGGATTGGATTCTTCCGCCATCTTCATACCTTTGCCGTTTTAAATACTTTTACACCACGTCACACAATCAACGCATACCGTCAGGGCGCCTTCAGCGCACCATCATCAACCTTGAAAAATTGGGCGGCATCACCGAGCCCAGAAAACAGGTCAGCGTCCACCCCCGTCATCCACGCCTGCGCACCCAGGGCCGCAATTTCCTGATAGAGGGCTTGGCGATAGGTGTCATCCAAATGGGCTGCTACTTCATCCAGCAAGATAATCGGTGCAAACCCCCGCAACGTCGCCTGAAGCCTTGCTGCACCCAGAATAATTGAAATCAACAGGGTCTTTTGTTCGCCCGTGGATAATTGTGCGGCGCCCAGTGCGCGATCGCGGTGTTCAACCACCATATCTGACCGGTGTGGGCCAACCCCCGCACCGCCATGTTCGCCATCGCGCTGGCGGCAGTCTGCCAAAGCTTTCGCCAATCGTTCTTCGGCCGCAAGGGCAGGGCCTTCATCAAGCCAGGTCTCCGTTTCACCTACAACGGCGATAAGCGCTGCTGGAAACGGGCCAATGCCAGAATCTGCCGCCTGGGTTAAATCTGCTGCTGCCAATTGACGCGCAGCCGCGATGGCAATGCCACTGGTGGCCATGGTATGTTCAAGGGCTGTCAGCCAAGACGCATCTGCACCACCATTCAGGCGGCCATCACGAAGAAGGCGCGCGCGTTCGCGCATACTTTTTTCATACTCGCTGATGCGCGTCGCATGGGCCGGGTCCAGCACGGCGACCAGTTTATCCAAAAATCGCCTGCGCGATCCCGGTTGGTCATGAAACAAGCGATCCTGTGCCGGGGTCAGCCACAAAACCGGCACCCGTTCAGCCAGCGCCGCCGGACCGGACTGTGGTTTTCCATCAATGCGCACAATGCGCCGCGATGCCAGACTTTGGCCATCTCTCCCGGTGCCCACCTCGAACCGTCCCATGGGGTTTTCCAACACGGCCGCCACCGCCCAAGGGGCAATAGATGCCCCAGAAACCTGGCGATCAACCTCTATCAATCGCGCACTGCGCAGGCCCCGTCCAGCCCCCAAAAATGAAATCGCTTCTAAAATATTGGTCTTACCGGCGCCATTGGACCCGGTCAGCACCACCGGCCGCCCATCAAGATCAAGGCGCATCCGTTCGTAATTCCGAAAAGCTGTCAGGGTGAGGCCGGTAACTGCAAAATGGGCTGCAAGTTCGGTCAGGGGTGCCCCATCGAGGGGTAGCACCGCTTTAAGGGAAGAGACGTTCAGCGTCGGGCCTCCTCAAGAATCAAAATATTGGGCATAAATGGCCCAGACTAGACACGCATCGGCATGATGACATACAGCGCATTGGCATCGTCCACATCACTGACAATGGCAGCGGATGCTGAATCGTTCAGCCGGAATCGGGCTTTATCACCCTCAATCCGTTCGGCAATATCCAGCAGGTAACGGGAATTGAAGCCAATCTCTAGCCCCTCGGCATCAAAACTGACCTCAAGCTCTTCTTCTGCCTGGCCTTGATCCAGACTGGTGACCGACAGGGTAAGAACCCCTTTGTCGATGGCCAATTTTACCGCGCGGGATTTCTCGGTAGAGATCGTAGAAACACGATCAACCGCTTCGGCAAAATCTTTGCGATCCACCTCTAACAGGCGCTCATTTGAATCGGGGATAACCCTTTGATAATCGGGGAAGGTGCCATCAATCAATTTAGACGTCAGTACAACATCATCGAAAGACAGGTTGATTTTGGCTTCAGACAACCCAACCACAATATCGCTCTCAGCTTCATCAATCAGCTTGCGCCATTCAGACACCATTTTCCGGGGAACAATAACCCCCGGGATATCCGCAGCCCCTTCAGGCATAGGCACATCAAACCGCGCCATCCTGTGGCCATCTGTGGCAACAGCACGAAGCACCTTGATCCCATCCTGATCCGCCGCATGAAGATAAATGCCGTTAAGATAATAACGGGTTTCCTCAGTTGAAATTGCGAACCGCGTGTGATCGATCAATGCCCGCGCTGCAGATGCGGACAAAGAAAAATTGTGCGGCTGGTCATCAGTGCCAAGGGCTGGAAAGTCCGCCGGCGGCAAACAGGCCAACTGAAATGTGGAACGGCCCGAACGTAGGGTAAGCCTGCCGTCGCCTTCTTCCACAGAAACCTGCGCGCCGTCAGGGAGCTTTCGCACGATGTCGTAAAAGGTGTGCGCCGGTGCGGTCAAGGATCCGGGCGTCGCAACTTCTGCGGGCACAGATTCCGCAATGGCAAGCTCCATATCCGTTGCCGTCAGCTTGATCGCGCCGTTGGCGGCCTCAATCAGGACATTGTTAAGGATGGGAATGGCGTTGCGCCGTTCTACAACACTCTGGACATGGCCAAGAGAGCGAAGCAGAGAAGCACGTTCAATGGTAAATTGCATGGCGAGCGTATATTGCCTTCTTCGGTCGCCCCGCCCGACACCACTTGCCAGCAGGGATCAATTTTCAACTCTTAAGGGATAAGAATGCATCTTATTTTGTACAAGATGCACGCCATAACCCTATCCGGCTATGAGTATAGCAAACGCCCTTATATTCCCAAGGAAAAAGGATGGCATGTTCGTTGTTTAAGAGACCAGAAAAAGGGGCTGAAATAGCCCCTTTTTGGATCAGCTTTCCAGCATTCGCCGCAAAAGCTCTATGTCTTCCGAAAAACCTTGGTCAGAAGACCGTAATTCTTCGATTTTACGGACCGCATGCATCACCGTCGTGTGGTCCCTGCCGCCAAATTTACGGCCAATTTCCGGCAATGACCGGGTGGTCAATTGCTTGGCCAGATACATTGCAACCTGACGGGGCCGTGCCACGGCACGGGCACGGCGCGCAGAATGCATGTCGGCAATTCGAATGTTGAAATGCTCTGCAACCTGTTTTTGAATTTCCTCGATGGTCACGCGACGATCATTGGCACGCAAAAGATCGTGGAGCACTTCCTGGGTCGCTTCCAGCGTAATATCACGGCCAACAAGGGTCGCATGGGCCACAACCCGGTTCAGCGCACCTTCCAGTTCACGCACATTAGACGTAATTTTATGCGCCAGAAATTCCAGAACCTTTAAGGGGACATCAACGCCCATGCCATCGGCCTTGGTTTGCAGGATTGAAAGCCGCAGTTCATAGTCGGTCTGGTGAATATCGGCCACCAAGCCCCAACCCAGACGCGAGCGCAGGCGTTCTTCCATGCCTTCAAGATCCGATGGGGATTTATCAGCAGAAATAACCACCTGGCGATTTTGATCCACCAAGGCATTGAAGGTATGGAAAAATTCTTCCTGGGTGGTTTCCCGTCCGGAAATAAACTGAACATCATCAATCATCAAGACGTCCACGGAACGGAACTGGTCCTTAAAGGACATGGTGTCTTGGTAGCGCAGCGCACGAATGAACTGATACATGAATTTTTCAGCAGAAAGATACATCACCCGACGCGATGGGTCCCGTTGGCGAATATGCCAGGCAATGGCGTGCATAAGATGCGTTTTACCAAGACCAACGCCGCCGTAAAGAAACAACGGGTTAAACGGCACCTGATCTGATTCAGCCACCCGCCTTGCTGCGGCATAGGCAAATTCATTGGATTTACCAACCACAAAATTGTCGAATTGAAACCGCGGGTCCAAAGGCGCGCTCATATCGACAGAGCCCTGCCCCCCCTGGATCTGACTTTGCGAAACGGACCGAACAGCCGAACCCCCGGCGCTCATGCCATTAAACTTAGGTGCCGGTTCACGTGCGGCGGCACCGGCCGCATGGGATGCGGCAACCTTTGCTTGGCGCACCGCAACATCAACGCTTTTCAGGCCATCGTGTTCTTCGCCAAGAATCACTGAAATACGGTCAAGATAGTGCCGTTTGACCCAATCCCCCATGAAACGGGTCGGCACGACGACCACAGCATTGCCATCAACAAGAGACCCCAATTCAAGTGGCCCCAACCAGCTTTTAAATGCCGCTTCGCCGAACTCAGCCTCAAGCTTAACCCTTACGCGCGCCCACACAGCACTGCTAGACTGTGTATTTCCGGGCTTTGAACTATCCTGCATTTCCCTGCCTTAATCCTGAATCCATGGCAAACCTTGGGCTTTCCAGCCGTCTTTGCCGCCACGGTGCTTATCACCATCCAACCCGCCTTCAAATCCACCAGCGATATTGTAACAACGCCCAAACCCAGCCCCCGTCAACGCAACGGATGCGGACCGGGAACGAGAACCCGAACGACAAATCACGAGAACCGGCGCGTCTTCCTCTGCACCGCCCGCCCGAACCTGGTCTACAAATTGGGCATTAATTTGCATCGTTGGGAATACCTGCCAGGGAATAAACGTGGCTTTGCGGCCAAGTGTAGAGATATCGGGAATACCAACGAAAGCCCATTCGGGCTGCGTCCGGCAATCAATCAAGACCGCATTGCCAGATTCCTCGATGATGCTCCAGGCTTGCTGCGGCGTAACATCTCCCGCGTAGCCATCTCCTGGCGCAACACCTTCCTCAATCCCGGTTATGGGACCTTCCCCCAACATTTACGCACTCCCCATTTTTTTATTTCCGGAACGACAAAGAAGGCCGTCGGATATTTTTATAAATACGCCTTGGGACATACCCCAGAAACTTTACGCAACAAACATCGTCTAAAAAATATTATAAAAAATCTACTGTAAAAACTTCGTTACACACCAGATAAAAAAATATTAATCAAAGAAAAATTTGGAAAAAAATAACCCCGCGCAAAAAACAATTTTGTTGTTGCGCGCTGGCTTCGGGTTTCCTCTGAAATTATTTTTTATAGAGTGCGGAGAACTGATTTTTGACTCTACGCGTGGGAACGATGACATGCAACGTGATCGTAACAGGAACGTCAAAAATAATTTAAAATACAAAATAAATTTATCCAAATGATTTAAATAACACACAAAAGAAAAACGCCCCCCGAAGGATGCGCTTCACAAAACTTTAAAATCCAAAATGGATTTATGAAAGTGCTTTGATTCTTGAATTAAGTCTGGAAATTTTTCTGGATGCGGTCGCCTTGTGCATGACACCCTTTGTGACGCCACGCATAACTTCCGGCTGAGCCAGCCTAAGCGCTTCACGCGCAACAACTTTGTCGCCAGCAGCGATTGCCGTTTCCACTTTCTTTACGAAAGTGCGAACACGGCTGACCCGATTACGATTGACCGCTGTCTTGCGGGCAGTCTGGCGGATGCGCTTCTTGGCTGAATCAATATTAGCCATTAAATCTTTGCTTTCTGGCCTACTTTATCTGGCCTTTAATTTCTGCCCCAAACGGCGGAATTCACAGCAGAAGTCCATGTCTAAAAGGGCGTGAGGGCGTGGTTATAGTCCCCACCACCGCGTCCGTCAAGGCCCCGTTTCAAGGATGCGAACATCTATCAAAGTCATTGAGGCCTAAGGGAAAAATGGACCCTAACCCCAGAAGCAAACCGGGATGGGGTGATCTGCAAAACCTCTCCTTCCCGCAAATAGCGCCCATGGCCCAGCATCTGCCAGCCCAAAGACGCCAAAGTCGCATCATAAAAGGAAAGGATGGTACCCAAATCGCCGTGCGGGCCCCGTACTTCGGCATCAATGATACGCCCCGCCGGGGTTTCAAAGGCAACGCCTTCGTTCACCTGTTCTGTTAACCCTGTCATCAAAGGGATGTCGTCAAGGGATGTCAAAAAAGGTGCCGCACGTGGCTGGGTCAAAGATGAATCACTAGATGCAGGATAAGCAAGCAGACCAGACACTCCATATGCTAAAATAAAACATGCGGCCATAAAACATACAGTGGACCGAAGCCTGCGGACGAAGGTCTGAGATCGTCTATTTTTTAGAAATGACACCATGCAATTACGCTACCATCATCGCTGGCGGGACGGACAATAAAAAGTAGAGCGGCCCCCTTGTTTGATCCGCCGCACACCTTTTGTTTTCACACCATCGCAATCGCACCCGGGACAGGCTTCGCCTTCACGCCCATAGACGGAAAAATTATGCTGGAAATATCCCAGCTCCCCTGTTGGCTGAACATGGTCCCTAAGTGTTGATCCGCCCGAAGCAATGGCTTCGGTCAAAACATCCTTAATGGCATGGACCAACCGCCGGGCGCGCACCGGCCCAACATTCCCTGCCTTGCGCTTTGGCGAAATACCCGCCCGGAACAATGCTTCACACACATAGATATTACCAAGCCCGGCGACCACATGTTGATCCAGAAGCGCTGCCTTGATTGCAGTCCCCCGGCCAGCCAGCCTGTCCACCAATAGATCGGCGTTAAAGACTGCGTCCAGCGGCTCCGGCCCAAGATCACGCAACAAGGGGTGCAGATGGGCCTTGTTCCGATCCACCAGGGTCATAAGGCCAAATCGTCTGGGGTCGTTAAACACCACCCGGGCACCGTTTGTTGTTTCAATAACCACATGATCATGGGGGCTGGATTGGGCCATCTGGTTCGTGCCCCCGGGGCCGGTGACGGTCATGTGCCCAGACATGCCAAGATGAATAAGCAACATTTCATCGGTATCGACAAAATCAACCAACAAATATTTTGCCCGCCGCCTCAGACCCTCAATGCGGCGTCCCAAAAGCCACTTCGCCAATCCCTTCGGGAATGGAATACGCAAATCTTTCCGGCGCACCTCCGCATGGGCGATTTTTTGACCTTCCAAAGCAGGGGCAAGGCCAAGACGAACAGTTTCAACTTCGGGTAATTCAGGCATGACGCACCGTAGCGGAAATCATCCCCTTGGGCTATTGTCGCCGCCATGACGACCACAACTAAACAAAATCCTCCAGGACACGCCCCAAGAGAGAATCCTAAAACGGTCCCGTTTGGCGATGAAAACATCCCCATTGGCGAAAAAGTCGCCCGGGTGCGCGCGGTTTTTGACAGTGTTGCCCCAAAATATGACCTGATGAATGACATCACCAGTCTGGGGGCCCATCGCATTTGGAAAGCCGCCGCCATTGATAGGCTGATGCCACGGCCCGCCATGCGGGTGGTTGATGTCGCAGGGGGCACCGCCGATATGGCCATGCGCATCGCTGAACGCGTTGGAACAGATGCCATGAGCCAGGCTGGGGGACATATTTCAGTCATGGACATTAACCCCGCCATGATGGAAATCGGCCAAGGGCGGGTTAAACAGGCCCAAATGGCCGATACCATAGATTTTACCTGTGCCAATGGTGAGGCCCTGCCTTTGGATGACAGCAGCGTTGATGCCTATATTATTGCCTTCGGCTTGCGCAACATCACCAACCCAGAACAAGCCCTGGCTGAGGCGCGGCGGGTATTGGCACCGGGGGGGCATTTTCTATGTCTTGAATTCTCACACCCAAAATGGCCTTTGCTAAAGCCTTTATATGATGGCTATTCAGATCATATTATGCCCCGGATAGGTGGGTGGGTCGCGGGTGACGATACATCCTATCGCTATCTGGCCGAAAGCATCCGGCGTTTCCCCAACCAGGAAACGCTTAAGGCCATGATTGAACACGCAGGACTGGAGCAAGTCACCGTTACCAACCTAACCGGCGGCATCGCCGCCATTCATTCCGCTTGGCGGCTTTAAGGGCATTATGGTCAAAAACATCACCAATCTTGCTAGACTGCTAAACATTGCTGTGACGTTGGCGCGCTATGACGCGCTGTTCCCGCTTATCCAGATTGGCATTGCCCCATGGATGCTTAAAACCATGGGCCTGATTGCCTGGTTTTTTCCCAAACCCCATGACCTTGGGACACGACAAGGCCAACATTTAGCAGCGGCCCTGACGCAACTGGGCCCCAGCTTTATTAAATTTGGCCAATCCCTTGCCACCCGATCCGACCTGATCGGCGAAGAAATCGCCGCTGACCTTTCGGCACTTCAAGACAAACTGCCCCCCTTTTCCAGCGCCATCGCGCGGGCGGCAATTACCCATGAATTGGGGGAACCTGTTGAAACCCTATATGAAAATTTCACCGACGAACCTGTTGCAGCTGCATCCATTGCCCAGGTGCATTTTGCCACCACAACCGAAGGTGCTGCCGTCGCCGTAAAAGTCCTGCGCCCCGGCATCGAAGAAGCCTTCGCCAAAGATCTGGCCCTGTTTGCCTGGATTGCTGAAAAAGTAGAACAGTTTCGGCCCGATTTGCGCCGCCTTAAACCCCGGGAAGTTGTGAAAACCTTTGCAGGCATTGTTGCCATTGAAATGGACCTGCGTCTTGAAGCGGCGGCCGCTTCTGAATTGGCCGATAATTTTGCAGGGGATGACACTTTTAAGGTTCCCACCATTGACTGGACACGCACAGGCCAGCGGGTGTTAACGCTAGAACGCATCAACGGCATTCCCATTGATGAACGCGCAACCCTGATCCAAGCCGGGATTGATCCTGAAGACGTTCTTCAAAAAGCCGCCTGCGCATTTTTCCGCCAAATGTTCCGGGATGGTTTTTTCCATGGTGACATGCATCCCGGCAATCTGTTCGTCGCACCCGATGGCGGGTTAATCGCGGTCGATTTCGGCATCATGGGACGCCTTGATGCCCCCACGCGGCGATATCTGGGCGAAATGCTGTTGGGATTTCTGGATGGGGATTACGCACGGGTCGCAGATGTGCATTTCCGTGCCGGCTACATTCCTGCCGATCAGCCCCGGGATATCTTCATGCAGGCGTGCCGAGCCATTGGCGAGCCTATCCTGGGCCTGCCCATGAACGAAATTTCTCTAGCCAGATTACTGGGCCAAATGTTTGCCGTGACGGAAACTTTCCAGATGGAAACGCAACCCCAGCTTTTGTTGCTCCAGAAAACCATGATGGTGGCCGAAGGCGTGGGCCGCACCCTGAACCCCAACGTGAATATATGGGAACTGGCCAGACCTCTGATTGAAACATGGATGGCAGAACAATTAGGCCCCGAAGCCCGCATAACCGACGTCGCCCAGGATGCCATCAAGGGAATTGAACGCCTGCCCCGATTCGTTGCGAATGTGGAACGACTGGCAGAAGTCCTTGCGGAAAAGGGCCACAAACTGCATCCCGACACCTTGTCCCGGCTATTAGAGGGCAATTTTGCCGCCCCCCAGCCATCCCGCTTACCCCTCTGGATTATTTGTGCCCTGCTTGCCGGAATTCTGGCGGCCCTTCTTAAGCAATAGCCCTTAAGCATTCATCAGTGCGATTGGGTTATTATGTGCGTGTTTTTTAAGGTTGCACGATGACGCGGGCCGCCTTATATATTACACTTAAATTTCGTAAATTGAGATGGACTACAAAACGTGCTGGGAAATAAGCGCATCCTTTTAATCGTGTCTGGCGGCATCGCTGCGTACAAGGCCCTTGATCTGGTCCGTGCATTGCGAGCCCAAGGTGCCGGCGTGCGCGCCATCCTGACCGATGCGGGCAGCAAGTTTGTAACGCCGCTTTCCCTCTCTGCCCTAACAGGCGACAAGGTTTATTCCGACCTGTTTTCCCTGACCGATGAAAGCGAGATGGGCCATATTCGCCTGTCCCGTGAAGCAGACCTCGTTCTGGTGGTCCCCGCGACTGCCAATATTCTTGCCCGCATGGCCCAAGGCCTCGCCACCGACCTTGCCACCACTGCCCTGTTGGCCACGGACAAGCCCGTCATGGTGGCGCCATCCATGAATGTTGCCATGTGGGAAAATCCGGCAACCCGCGACAACATGGCACTTCTGGGTGAACGCGGTGTGATCATCATTGGCCCGAACAAGGGCGATCTGGCCTGTGGCGAAACGGGTGATGGCCGCATGGCCGACGTGACAGAAATTCTTGATGGCGTGATTGGATACTTTGAAGCAAGTGCACCCTTAAAAGGCCGTCGTGCCTTGGTGACATCAGGCCCCACTTTTGAACCCGTTGATCCGGTGCGCTTTATTGGCAATCGATCATCGGGGAAACAAGGCCACGCCATTGCCAACGCACTGGCGCGTCTGGGCGCAAAAACAACCTTGATCTCAGGGCCCGTCACAGAGCCTGACCCCAATGGCGTCACCGTCATCCGCACTGAAACCGCTGAGCAAATGCTGAATGCGGTTGTTGCGACCAACACCGGTGATGCCACCTTGGGCCCGGTTGATATTGCCGTCATGGCTGCGGCCGTATCCGATTGGCGGGTTAAAACCCCTGAAGCCCATAAAATCAAGAAAGCTGGCGGCACCCCCAAAATTGAGCTGGTGGAAAACCCCGACATTCTTGCCATGACGTGCAAGCCTGGCAATACACGCCCAGCCCTGGTCATTGGGTTCGCCGCTGAAACCAAAGATGTGATTGATGGCGGCAAAGCCAAACGGGCCAGCAAAGGATGCGACTGGATTGTTGCCAATGACGTTTCCCCCGACACTGGCGTTTTCGGTGGTGATAACAACACCGTTCACCTGATCACAGAATCCGGTGTGGAAAACTGGCCATCCATGACCAAGGAAGCCGTTGCAGAACGATTGGCCGAAGCCATCACCCGACATTTATCGGTTCCCCAATGAACGAGGTCGGGGTTGCAATCACGCGCCTTCCAAATGCTGAGGGCATTCCCCTTCCAGCCTATGCCACCGATGCCAGCGCCGGGCTTGATCTTGCTGCAGCCATTGAAAGTCCCATCACCCTGAGCGCGGGTGCGCGCGCCCTTGTTCCCACGGGGTTTGCCATCGCCCTGCCTGATGGCTATGAGGCCCAGATCAGGCCGCGTTCGGGCATCGCCGTTAAATGCGGGGTTACCGTTCTGAATGCACCCGGAACCATCGATGCCGATTATCGCGGTGAAATAAAAGTAAGCCTGATCAATTTGGGCACGGACCCCTTTCCCATCAACCGCGGGGATCGCATTGCCCAGATGGTCATCGCCCCGGTCAGTCGGACAATTTGGGAACAGGCCGAAACCCTTGCCGACACCGAACGGGGTAGTGGCGGCTTTGGGTCAACCGGTATCAAAAAGCAGTCATCGGGAAAAAAGGAGGCACCTCTTTCATGATCCGCCTTCCCAAAAAATTGTTGTTCGCCATTGAGGCGGTTTTAGACATTGCCTATAACGCCGGCAGTCAGCCAGTCCAGAGCAGGGAAATCACTGCGCGCCAAGGCATTCCGCGACGCTATCTGGAACAAGTCCTGCAACAATTGGTGCGTGCAAAAATTCTTTCTGGCGTTCGGGGGCCCCGGGGGGGCTATCGGCTGGCAAGGGAACGCCGCCGCATCACCATTGGTGATATTGCCCGGGTGGTCGATGCCAACACGTCAGAAAATGGGGCAGAAAACAGCAAAGATGCCCCCGGTTCCACCCTTGGCCAAAAAATCGTGTGGCCCCTATGGCATGACCTGCAAGACGACATGATCAGCCGCCTGGATACAGTCACCATCGAAGAATTGTGCCGCAAAGCCAATGATGCGGGCATTGACAGTGAAGCTGCCAACCGGCTGGACTTCATCATATAAATTACGAAATAACCATAAAACAGGGACAGGGTGCCCAAACACTTTGCCAGAGAGAACACCATGACAGACGACACAGATACAGGCGTTAAAGGGATCGGCCGGGGACGGGTTTATAATTCCATTCTTGAAACCATTGGCGACACCCCATTGGTTTACCTGCCACGCCTGTCACGCGAAGACGGGTGCACCGCAAAAATTTATGCCAAGCTTGAGTTTTTCAATCCCCTAGGGTCTGTGAAGGATCGTATTGGTCTGGCCATGGTCGAGGCAGCAGAACGCGATGGCACGGCCGGGCCCGGGACAACCATCATTGAACCAACGTCTGGCAATACTGGCATTGCGCTGGCGTTTGTCTGCGCAGCCAAAGGCTATCGGTTGATTCTCTGTATGCCCGAAAGCATGTCTTTAGAGCGGCGCAAAATGCTTTTGATCATGGGGGCAGAACTGGAATTGACCCCAGCCGCAGAGGGCATGAATGGCGCGCTTAAACGCGCATCAGAACTCCACGAAACCACGGAAAATTCCGTCATCCTTCAGCAATTTGAAAACCCCGCAAACCCGGAAATACACCGCAATACCACGGCTGAAGAAATTTGGAACGACACCGACGGCGAAGTCGACGTGGTGATCAGTGGCGTCGGCACCGGGGGCACCTTGACCGGGATCGGCAGTGTTTTAAAAGCCCGCAAACCCGATCTGGAAATGATCGCCGTTGAACCCGAAGACAGCCCCATTCTTTCTGGCGGCCTGCCCGGGCCCCATAAAATTCAGGGGATAGGGGCGGGCTTTATTCCAGCCAATCTGGATATATCCCTGATCGATGACATCATTTGTATCGGCAACGAAACAGCCTTTGCCACAGCCCGAAAATCGGCCCGGATGGAAGGGCTTCCCGTTGGTATTTCATCTGGCGCTGCCTTGGCAGCTGCGATTGAAATTGGCGCCAAGGCAGAATATGCGGGGAAATCCATCGTCGTTATTGTCCCATCCTTTGCGGAGCGGTATCTTTCAACTCTATTATTCGATAATCTTTAGACAACCGCTTCAGGAAAATGATGGATTTTTCCGACCAGCAGCTCAAACGCTACGCACGCCATATCGTTCTGCCAGAACTCGGCGGTGTGGGGCAAACCAAGCTGTTGGATGCTCGCGTTCTTGTGATTGGTGCCGGGGGATTGGGGTCTCCCTTGTTGCTGTATCTTGCCGCCGCAGGCGTTGGGCATTTAGGCATCGTCGATGATGATGCGGTTGATCTTTCTAACCTGCAGCGCCAAGTCATTCACACCACAGACAGCATCGATACCGCCAAAGTAGAAAGCGCCAAAGCGACCCTGCATGGCATCAACCCCGATGTCGTGGTGGATGCCCACCGCGTGCGCGTGAACCCCGAAAACGTGATGGCTTTGATCAGTGATTATGACGTGATCGCCGATGGGTCAGACAATTTTGCGACCCGGTTCCTGCTCAACGATGCCTGTTTCTTTGCCAAAAAAACCTTGGTCTCTGCGGCCTTGTTCCGGTTTGAGGGCCAGGTCAGCACCTTTAAAGCCCATGACGGGGAAAGCCCCTGTTATCGCTGTATTTTTCCAGAGCCCCCGCCCGATGGCCTGATCCCATCTTGTGCAGAGGGCGGTGTATTGGGTGCGGTCGCAGGCACGGTTGGCTGTATGCAGGCGACCGAGGTCATCAAGGAAATCACCGGCATTGGCGAAAGTCTGGCCGGCAAACTGGTTGTTTTTAATGCCCTTGATGCCACCTATCGCAAAATTACGGCGCGCCCCGATCCGGCATGCGCCCTGTGCGGCACCAAACCCACCATTACCGATCTTTCCATTCACGAAAGTTAGCCCGTGACCGTTAAAACCATCGGCCCTGTCCTGATTATCTCCGTGCTGATTGGCACGTCATTTGGTGCGGGTATGACGGGGGTCATTTATCCGGCGGATGCGGCATCACCCAACAAAAGTGCGAAAGCAAAGAAACACATCAAACGGGGCACCGGTCGCCCCCTGCCAAGGTTTGCATCCCTTCGTTCCCGTGAAGCCAATTTAAGGACGGGTCCCGGGGTGCGCTATCCTGTGGAGTGGGTCTACAAACGATCCGGGCTACCCATCAAGATCATTGCTGAATTTAATATTTGGCGAAAAGTAGAAGACTGGCGCGGCACAGTGGGGTGGATGCACCGCTCAATGCTGTCTGGAAAACGCACCGTGATCACCACAGGCAAGATGACCGTTCTGCGTCGCAATCCCGAAGCAACTTCACCGGCAATGGCAAAAACACGCTCAGGCGTTATCGCAAAGGTGCTGGCCTGTTCCGGCCCGTGGTGTCGAATACGCGTTCAAGGGATAAAAGGATGGGCAACCCGTGCCAGTCTCTGGGGCATTCTCGCCAAGGAACAGATCAAAAAATAAGACCCCACCCCAACTTGTGGGCATCAGTCTTTGCTGAAATCTTCCATCAATGCTTTGCAGACGTTCTTTGGCAACACCGCCATATGGCCATAATGGTCATGGGCAATGGACAGCACCACCCGTGCATTATCATCACAAAATGCTTTTATCTGAACGGGGCTAAAGGGAAAATGCAAAAAGTGAATGGATGACGTTTTGCCACTTTCCTTGGTTCTTTCCAGATCTTTTTCAGCCACGGCTTTGATCACCTCTGTTCCAATTTCCAAGGTGATGGTTTCTTCGACATGGCTCAATCGTCCCAGTTCATGGGCGCGTTTGACCGGGTCTTCAATGGCAAACATCACTGTTGCTACCAGCTCATGGCCCTTTGGAATCAATGGGTTGTAGGCTGATAATTCGCCGGCCACCTGTTCTTCACCGCCCCGTTCCACATAAAGCATTTCCTGGATCTGATGGAGCATGGTGTCAAAATTTTCAAAAAAGAACGTGGCATATGGCCCCACGGAAATTCTACGGTTGGCCTTAATGGCCCCGATTGCTGCGCGCTTTTCTTTCCGGGCCGCACCATAGGCATCAAAGTCCAGCGTCACATCGTTACGGCTAATTTCTAAACGTGTGCCCATCTTTAATCGTCCCTATCTGCATGGCCATAGGACTGCGCCATAATTTCTATTGGATGGGTGGTCCCTGATTCCGGGGCAACCCCACCGTCTAACATCTCCATCCCCTGAACCACGTGCTTGCCAGCCAAGGGGCATTCTGAGGCAACATATGCATTTTCTGCCTCTAACGCTTTGCGGGCCACGGGACGCCCAACCTTCAGGGCCGTATCAAAATTTTCATCCATAATACCCCAACTGCCGCCATGGCCAGAGCAACGCTCAATCACGGAAACATCTATTTCGGGAATAAATTTAAGCATTTGCGCGGCTTTTGGCCCCATGTTTTGAGCGCGTGCGTGACAGGCGAGATGCAGGGTAACCCCACCCGGTACCGAGGACATGCCGGGGGCAAGGCCTTCGTTTTCTGCAATATCGACAATGTATTCAGAAATATCGCGGGTCGCCCCAGACAACGCCATCACCGCGTCACGATCTGGATCATCAACAGCCACGATCAGGGGCCATTCAAATTTCAGCATTAACGCACATGATGGCGTGGGCGCGATAATGTCATAGCCCTTTTCAATCCACGGGGCAAAATAGAGGGCAGCGGCCTTTGCATTTTTTGCAACCCGGGCCAGATCACCATGTTCCAGTTGCGGCATCCCGCAACATCCCGGATAGCCCACTTCCATTTCAACGCCATTGCGCGCCAGAACCAAACGCACCGCTTCACCGATGCCTGGATTGTTATAATTCACAAAACAGGTGGTAAACAAAACCACCTTGCGCCCATATCCGGGGGCGGTTGTATTAATAGCCACCGATGATGCACGCGCGCGATCGCCAAATGTTTTGCTGAAACATTTGGGCATTTCAACCTTTGCAGAAACACCTGCGATCAACCGCAATAATGGGCGGGTTAGCCAGTTTTTGGTTGAGGTTGCCCAATTGGCCAGCCCCGCCACAAACCGGGCCATGCGGCCATTGCGATCGGTTTCTGTCAATTGCCGGGCGGCAAATCCAATGTCCCCCTTTTTCAATTCAACCGCGCGATAGCGCAGCATAAGGTGCGGAAAATCCAGATTAAATTCATGGGGTGGCACGTAAGGGCATTTGGTCATGTAACACATGTCACACAGGGTGCAGGCATCGACCACGGGTTTGAAATCTTTGCTGGCAACCGAATCCAGCTCACCACTATCTGATTCATCAATCAGATCAAACAATTGGGGGAACGAATCACACAGGTTAAAACAGCGCCGACACCCATGACAAATATCGAACACACGGCGCAGCTCTTCGTCCAGCTTTGCTTCGTCGTAAAAATCCGGGTTGTGCCAATCTATTGGGTGACGCACGGGTGCGCCCAAACCACCTTCGCTCATCTTGATCCCCTTTATGGCCTTTGCCGGGCCAGATAAAAAAACGCCGGGCGGTTATCGTACCCGCCCGGCGTCTTAAGAGAGCCTGCGGAATTAACCGAGGGTATCGAGCGCTTTCTGGAACCGGCCGGCATGGGACTTTTCAGCCTTTGCCAGAGTTTCAAACCAGTCAGCAATTTCATCAAAGCCTTCGTCGCGTGCGGCTTTGGCCATGGATGGATACATGTCTGTGTATTCATGGGTTTCACCGGCAACAGATGCCTTCAGATTAGCAGACGTATTGCCAATGGGTTCGCCCGTTGCAGGATCACCGGTTTCTTCCAGATATTCCAGATGGCCGTGCGCATGGCCCGTTTCGCCTTCGGCGGTGGAACGGAAAACGGTAGAAACGTCGTTGTAACCTTCCACATCGGCCTTCTGTGCAAAATAGAGATAGCGGCGGTTGGCCTGGGATTCGCCGGCAAAGGCGGCCTTCAGGTTTTCTTCGGTTTTGGTTCCCTTCAGTGCGGGCATGGTGTTCTCCTTGTTTTTAATTATGGCTGCGATGGGTTTGCTCCCGTGCATGCAGCAAATTACTGTTTATTTTAGGATTCACAAAGGCACAAGTCAAATAGTTTAGAATAAATCTAAACTATTTTAGCGCCGCCTATCAGAGATTTCAAAAGAGGATGGATCAGGAATTACGGACCCGGATGACCACATCAATTCGTTCCACCTCTGTCCCCTTTGGGGGTTTTGGCATTGATGCAATCACCACATCACCGCCACTGATGTCTTCCAGTTCTGCGCGGTCTTCAAAGAAGAAATGATGATGCTCGGTTGTGTTGGTATCAAAGTAAGAACGGCCCGTATCCACAACAATTTCGCGCAACATCCCGGCGCGGGTAAATTGGTGCAAGGTGTTGTAAATGGTCGCCAATGAAACACGGATATTGGCTTTTTGGGCACGATCATAAAGCTGTTCGGCAGTCAGATGGCAATCGCCCGCATCGCTTAAGAGTCTGGCCAAGGCCATGCGCTGGCGCGTTGGCCGAAGATCGCACCGCTTTAAAACATCCAAAACATCCGCATAGGGACGGTTTTTAGGGTCATTATTCATATTTGTTTTGGCCATCAAAGGAGCCCCATAAATATGCTCTGCCAATATCATAGGTCAGTTTTTAGAATAACTATAAAAATAATTTCTATTGGCCAGAAACAATCCGCTCGAACAGTTCCCTGACCGTAGGAATAAACCCGTTGGCGTAAAAAGGGTCGCTTTTGAAGCGATAGGCATTATGGCCCGAAAACATCAACTCGTTTTCAATGTCCGAGGTATGACTGACGGCTTGCAGGGTTTTCTGGATGCAAAAAGATCTGGGATCAGCCTTGCGCCCGGTCGTCCCCGATTCATTTTGTGACCAATTGGAAAAATGGCATGCACTGAGACAGCCCATACATTCAATTTGATCCCGCCTAATTTTATGCGATCGATCTGGCGTCACAAAAATCAGGGTTGAATCAGGGGTGCGCAAAACATCGGTGTAGCCTTCTGCCACCCACCCTTCGGCCGAAGGTTTATCAGATGCGGCCAAAAAGACTTCGCGGCCCCTGGCACCGACAGCAAATGCCGTATTAAGATCGCCATCCGCTTTGGTGGAATATGCAACCTGGCGCTCTGAGCGGGTTTTGAGTTCGTCTAAAAATGTGTTTCTGACGGCAGAAGAATAAAATCCGGTTGGGCTGAAGTGGTTGAGGTAAACATCCCCTTCTTTCAGCGTCAGAAGCCGAGTTTTCCAGGCATCAGAAATCGGGCTTTCTTTTGTTAAAAGCGGCCGTGTCCCAAACTGAAAGGCCATGGGGCCAAGATCAGGATTATCCAACCAGTCTTCCCATTCCTGAAGCGCCCAAACACCACCTGCCATAACAATCGGCGTAGAATCCAGGCCACACTCCACCATCAATTTCCGCAGATCCATAACCCGTGGCATCGGATTTTCAGGTATTTCGGGGTCTTCAACATTGGACAACCCATTATGGCCACCGGCCTTCCAGGGGTCTTCATAAACAACGCCACCCAACCATTGGGCATTCTTGTGATACGCCCTTTTCCACAGCGCCCTGAAGGCCCGGGCCGAAGAAACGATGGGATAGTAATAAACCCCGTATTCAGCACAGATTTCTGCCAACCGGTACGGCATGCCAGCGCCACAGGTAACCCCGTGGACCATGCCTTTTGCACTGTCTAGAATGCCCTTTAAAATTTCTTCAGCGCCACCCATTTCCCACAGGATGTTCATGTGGATACGGCCTTCGCCGCCTTGCATTTCATGGGCAATTTTTACCTGTGTCAGGCCGCCCCGAATACCATTGACGATCAGTTCTTCGTGACGTTCGCGCCGGGTCTTGCCGAGAAAAACAGGGGGGATGACAGCGCCATCGTCATCGTACGAATCTGCGTTGACCCCTGAAATCGTGCCAATGCCACCCGATGCTGCCCATGCACCAGAGGTAATGCCATTGGACACGGCAACACCCTTACCGCCTTCCACCAGAGGCATAACCTCTTTTCCAGAAATCATCAGTGGCTGCAAAGGCTTCATTAAATGTCACTCGACCGGAGAGCCCGGCCCCTATCATCAACTAAAATCAAACGAGGCACGGCCGGAATTCTGAAACGTGAATTCCGGCCAGCCCCGAAGAAGTTTTACTCAGCTGCAGGCGTATCGGCGGCATCTTCAGAAAGATCCTCGCCGGTTTCCTGATTAACAACGCGCATGGACAACCGTACTTTCCCACGATCATCAATACCCAGAACCTTAACCTTGACCTGGTCACCTTCATTGATCACATCCGTGACCTTGTTGGTGCGCCCTTCGGCCAATTCGCTGATATGGACAAGACCATCACGGTTGCCAAGGAAATTAACAAAGGCGCCGAAATCGACAACCTTGACCACCTTGCCCGTATAGATCACGCCCACTTCGGGTTCTGCAACGATGGACTTGACCCATTCAATGGCCCGGTCCGCCGCTTCACCGTCAACGGCAGCAACCTTGATGGTGCCATCATCTTCAATGTCGATCTTGGCGCCTGTGGTTTCGCAGATTTCACGAATAACCTTGCCGCCAGTACCGATGACATCACGGATTTTGTCCTTGGGAATCTGGAAGGCGGTAATACGGGGCGCATTGCCCGATACCTCTTCACGACCAGAAGAAAGTGCTTTCGACATTTCGCCAAGAATATGCAGACGACCTTCCCGGGCCTGGCCCAGAGCGATTTGCATGATTTCTTCCGTGATGGACGTAATCTTGATGTCCATCTGCAGGCTGGTAATGCCTTCATCGGTCCCTGCCACCTTGAAATCCATATCGCCCAGATGATCTTCATCACCCAGAATATCCGACAGAACCGCATAGCGATCATCTTCCTTGATCAGGCCCATGGCGATGCCAGCGACCGGCTTTTTCAGCGGCACACCTGCATCCATCATGGAAAGTGCCGTGCCACACACGGTTGCCATAGAAGACGAACCATTGGATTCGGTAACTTCTGAAACCACCCGCATGGTATAGGGGAATTCTTCCTTGCTGGGCAGCATTGGATGCACTGCGCGCCATGCCAGTTTACCATGGCCAATTTCACGACGACCCGGAGAGCGCAAGAAACTTGCTTCGCCAACCGAATAAGGCGGGAAATTGTAATGCAGAAGAAAATGTTCCCGATAATCCCCATCCAGGGCATCGATGATCTGTTCATCCTGGCCAGTGCCGAGCGTTGTGACGTTCAGAACCTGGGTTTCACCACGGGTGAACAATGCGCTGCCGTGCGCCCGGGGCAAAACACCCACTTCGCAAGTAATTGGCCGCACGGTTTTGGTATCACGCCCATCAATACGAATGCCTGAATCCAAAATGGCGTTACGCACAATGTCTTTTTCAAGCTTCTTAAAGGCACCCTTGACCATGTCGCCAGACATATCTTCGTCATCTTTCATAGTGTCCATGGCTGTGGCCTTGGCCTGATCAATGGCAATAACACGCTTGCTTTTGTCAGGCTCAGAATACGCTGCGCGCAGACCTTCTTCGGCCAGTTCACGAACCCTAGATGCAACAACTGCCTGTTCTGGAGGGACTTCTGTTGTTGGCCAAGGTTCCTTGGCGGCTTCTTCGGCCATCTCAATAATGGCGTTGATAACCGGCTGGAACCCACGATGACCAAACATCACCGCGTTCAACATGACCTCTTCGCTCAATTCTTCGGCTTCGGATTCAACCATCAAAACGCCTTCCTGAGTGCCAGCAACGGCAAGATCAAGAATGGAATCTTCCATCTGATCCGTCAGGGGGTTGAGCACAAATTCGCCATCAATATAACCAACCCGAGCAGCGCCCAGGGGTCCCATGAAGGGAATTCCTGAAAGGGTGAGTGCCGCAGATGCACCAACAAGTGCCACCATATCCGGATCGTTTTCAAGATCATGGGCAATAACCGTACAAATGACCTGGGTCTCGTTACGGAATTGCGGGTGAAACAGGGGACGGATCGGGCGATCAATCAATCGCGATGTCAGGGTTTCCTTTTCTGAAGGCCGCCCTTCGCGCTTGAAAAAGCCGCCGGGAATTTTACCCGCGGCAAATGCCTTTTCCTGATAATTAATTGTCAGGGGGAAAAAATCGATTCCTTGTTTCGGTTCTCTCTGGGCAACGGCGGTACACAGTACCGTGGTTTCTCCGTAGGTCGCCAAAACTGCACAATCAGCCTGGCGCGCAACGCGGCCAGTTTCCAGTGTCAGCGTGCGCCCACCCCAATTTATTTCCTTCTTTACAACATTAAACATTCTATCTCTTCCTTCGTTCTTTATATCGTCCTACCAACCTACGTGGGGTCGGCCAAGCCGACCCCCAATATCCCAGCCAAAGCCGGGCCAACTCAGCGGCGCAAACCTAAGCGCTTAATCAGAGTCTGGTATCTGTCTTCGTTCTTTGATTTCAAATAATCCAACAGGCGGCGCCGCTTGCTCACCATGATGAGCAGGCCACGTCGGGAATGGTGATCGTGTTTATGTTCCTGCAGATGTTCTGTCAGGTTTGTAATGCGCTCCGAAAGGATGGCAACCTGGACTTCTGGGGAACCTGTATCAGTGGAACCGGTCGCATATTCGCCAACCAGTTCGGCTTTCTTTTCTGGTGTAATCGACATCAGATACTCCGTCTTAAAGGTTTAAAACACGCACCGGGTGTACTTCGCCTGAACATATGCGGGCCAAGGCAACAAGCTTTGTCCCGTCCATGGCACAAACAACAGCACCGTCGGAAAGCGTGGTGGGATCATTATCCCGTGTCCCAAACACCTTCACAGACTGGCCCTGCCTCATTGCAGCGGCTTCGTCACCGGTCAGGGCCAGCGCCGGGATGTCGTCCAGCACGGTCTCGATCGGGTGAAGATATTCGAAATCGCGCGCACTATGCCCCAAAGTGCATAGATTATCCAGCCCAATTGCGGCATTTATTCCAAAAGGTCCAACCTGGGTTCGCCGAAGCTCTGCTACATGCCCAACACTGCCCAAGGCTACCGCCAAATCCTGTGCTAATGAGCGGACATATGTCCCCTTTCCACAGACCAATTCCAGCGCCACATGGTCGGGATCAGGACGGGAAATCAGCGTTAAAGCCTTAATTTCAACCATTCTGGAGGGTATTTCGACCGCTTCACCCAAGCGGGCCAGATCGTAGGCGCGCTTTCCATTGATTTTGATGGCCGAATATTTGGGGGGCACCTGTTCAATAACGCCGATAAATTGGCCCAAAATGGCCTCAATAGCCGCCGTTTCAGGCCGCACGGTGCTGGTTTCGGTCACTTTGCCCTCACCATCCCCGGTATCACGGCTTTCCCCAAACAGAATCGTGAAATGATACGTTTTGGTCCCATCCATGATGTAAGACACCGTCTTGGTCGCTTCCCCAAGGGCCACGGGCAATACGCCACTGGCCAAAGGATCAAGGGTTCCCCCGTGACCAATTCGCATGGGCTTTAGCGCAGCCCGCAGGCGGGAAACAACACCAGCCGAGCTGATCCCGATGGGTTTGTCGACAATAACCCATCCATTTAAGGGGCGCGCACCAACCGGGGGTTTGCGCCTACGCCCCATTCTTTTCTCCTGAATCGTCTTCTGGCTCGCGAGATTCAGATGAGTCCTCAGGCAGAATGTCGCGGGCGACCTCCGGGCTGTTCAACAATGCGTCAATACGGGAAGAATAATCAAACGATGTGTCGGGGACGAAAGAAAGCCTGGGCACGAACCGAAGTGCTATTTGGCGGGCAATTTCCCGATGAAAATATCCCACTGCACGATTAAGGGCCGCCACGGTTTTTTCCATGTCCCCGCCCCCCAATGGCGTCACATAAGCCGTGGCATTCTTGAGATCCGGGCTAATCCGAACTTCGGTCACGGTAATGGCGGCATCAAATAAATCGGGGTCGTGAAAATGGCCTTGGCGAATGACATTCACCAAGGTGTGACGCAATTCCTCCCCAACACGCAACTGGCGCTGACTGGGAGCATGAGAAGGTACATTGTTTTGTGCGTGTTTCATGGGACCGACCAACTATCGTGTGACACGCACCACTTACAGGGTGCGCGCGACTTGCTCTACCTCGAAGCACTCGATCACGTCGCCTGCCTGAATGTCGTGGTAGTTTTCCAGAGCCATACCACATTCGGAACCGGCGCGAACTTCTTTCACTTCATCCTTGAAATGCTTGAGTGTTTCAAGATCCCCTTCATGGATGACCACACTATCCCGCAAAAGGCGGACTTTGGCGCCGCGGCGGACAACGCCGTCGGCGATAAGACAACCCGCAATTTTACCAACCTTGGTGATGGAAAAGACCTCTCTGACCTCTGCACTGCCAAGACGGGTTTCCTTGGTATCGGGGTCCAGCATCCCTGTCAGGGCCTGGGTCACGTCATTGGTAAGATCATAGATAATTGAATAATAACGGATTTCAACACCATCACGTTCCGACATGACACGGGCCTGCGGATTAGGACGAACGTTGAACCCGAATACCAAAGCGTTAGAAGCCCGTGCCAGGGTGATGTCGGATTCATTGATACCGCCCACGCCGGAATGCAAGACATTCGCCCGCACTTCGTCATTACCGATTTTTCCAAGGGCGCTAACAATGGCTTCAACAGAACCCTGCACATCCGCCTTGATAACAACCGGAAGTTCCTTTGCCTCGCCTGAGGCAATAGAGGCCAGCATCTCTTCAACGCTATCGCGTGTGCCAGCAACAGCCGCCGCATCACGAACAGCGCGTTGGCGGTATTCTGCGATTTGACGGGCTTTGGTCTCATTTTCCACGACCATGAATTCATCGCCGGCAATGGGCGCGCCATTAAGCCCCAGAACTTCAACAGGCATGGATGGCGAAGCCAGTTTAATTTTGGAACCATGATCATTGGAAATCGCCCGTACTCGGCCCCATTCGCTGCCGGCGACAAACACATCCCCGATCCGAAGCGTGCCACGATGAACCAACGCAGTCGCAACATTGCCGCGACCTTTTTCAACTTTGGCCTCGACCACAATACCCTGAGCAGAACGATCCGGGTTGGCTTTCAGTTCCAGAATTTCTGCCTGCAAAAGAATCATCTCTTCCAGCTTGTCCAGATTGGTGCCTTCTTTTGCCGACACTTCAATCCACAGAACATCGCCGCCCAATCCTTCCAGGGCAACATCATGTTGCAAAAGATCTATTTTGACGCGTTCCGCATCAGCACCGGCAACATCGATTTTGTTGATGGCAACAATCATCGGCACTTCTGCCGCCTGGGCATGATGGATGGCTTCAATGGTCTGTGGCATGATGCCGTCATCGGCCGCCACGACCAGAATAACGATATCCGTCACCTTGGCACCACGAGCACGCATTTGCGTAAAGGCCTCATGGCCCGGCGTATCCAGGAAGGTGATTTTTTCACCTGATTTAACGGTCACCTGATAGGCACCAATATGCTGGGTAATGCCGCCAGATTCCCCGGATGCAACATCGGTTTTGCGCAATGCATCCAAAAGGGACGTCTTGCCGTGATCAACATGACCCATCACGGTCACCACGGGGGGACGTTTTTTCAGGGATTCAGGGGCGTCTTCCTCGCCGCCCATGCCTTCTTCCACATCCGCAGCACTGATGCGCTTCATAACATGGCCGAATTCAGCAATCACAAGCTCTGCCGTATCGGCATCAATGGTCTCGGTGATGCTCGCCGTCACACCGATGCCCATAAGCTTTTTAATGACATCGCCAGCGCGTTCCGCCATGCGATTGGAAAGCTCTTGGACGGTAATGGTTTCAGGAACCACCACTTCACGGATAATCTTGACCGCTTCACCACGGGCCTGGCCTGCTTGTGCACGCCGTTCCCGTTCGCGCGCGCGACGCACCGATGCCAGGGATCGAACGCGCTCGCCACTTTCATCATCAAGGGCTTTGGCAATGGTAAGCTTGCCACGGCGGCGCGGGTCATCTTCCTTGCGCAAGGTCAGTGCGGGACGACCCTTGTCAGCCTTTGCACCCTTTTTCCCTGCTTTTTCTTCTTCTTCAACACGTCCCACTTCAGCGCGGGGTGCCGCTTCGGCCTTGCCCTTGCGGGGGGCCCTGGCAGTTTCTCCTTCTGCAGGCGCCAAAGATTCAAGGGCCGCGATATCAGGTGCTGCCTCTGCTTTGGATTCTGGCTTGGCTTCTGCTGCTTCGGCTTTTTTCTTCTTTTCTTCTTTTAGGCGGGCGGCTTCTTCGCGGCTGCGCCGTTCTTCGTCTATGATCGCGCCTTCCAATGCTTTGGCCCGAACAACTTTTTCCTGACTGGTCAGATGTTCATCGCCCGCAGGAACGTCTTGGCCTGCTGCCAGAGGATTCCCTTGGGACTTAACCTCTGCCATCGTGCCGCCAGCATTCGGGGCATAGGTGCGTTTCTTGCGCACCTCAACCGTCACGGCCTTCGTGCGGCCATGGGAAAAGCTCTGCTTAATCTGACCCTGCTCGACGGTTTTCTTAAGCTCAAGCTTGCCAGGACGAGAAATGGACAACGGTTTTTTCTTGTCCGCTTCCTTGTCTGTCTTCTTATCTTTGGTCGTTTCGGTCATGCCTTGTCCACTCTATCCTTAACCAACGCTTCTGGCACGTCCAGAATACCGGGATTTTTTGATTCGTTGTGTAATTCAGGCCGTAATTCAGTCTGTAATTCCGTCTCCAGACCAGGTCGCAATCCAGCAAGACGCGCACTTTCACGACGAATACGCTTCGCAAGGCGCACATCGGTAATGGCACCATGAACAGTGCCATCGCGTCCAAAAATTTTCCCCAACTCACTCGCGTCAAGGGCCCCCGCAATAGGCGTATCCCCTGCCAATGCACGCAATTTTGCGCGCCCATCGTCGGCACCGTCTGAGGCTGCAAGCAAAATGCGTACATCGCCCGATTTCAGCGCACCTTTAACTTTTTCAAATCCAGCCACGGCCCGACCCGCACGGCGCGCCATGCCAATCAAACTTCCAACCCGTGAAACAAGTCCGGATTCAACTTGCTCCGCAAGATCAGGGGAAATTTCTACAGGCGCACCAAGAACACGGGAGAAATGCCGACCTGATGCCGCTTCAGCCAAAACATCATGACGCGCCATGATCCACAACCCACGACCAGGAAGACGTTCATCAAGATCCACGACAACACCGTGTTTGGAACCAAAATCAGGACCGGGGACAAACCTGATCATCGCATCACGAGACGCAGTTTCCCCGCTCACCAGGCATCGCCGCAGTGATTCCTCTGATTTCCCCTTATGACTGGCTTTTCCGGCCGTATTTTGGGGCGTCTTATTTTTTGTTCCACGCACGTCCATAATTCCCAGATCAGTCTTCCAGGGTTGTTTTAGTTTCAGCGTCTTTATCTTCTGTATCTGTCGCTTCAGCGGCGGCTTCGGCTTCGGCGGCGGCGTCTTCTTCAACAAACCAATGCGCACGTGCACGAACGATGATTTCATTCGCAATTGATTCAGTAACGCCAAAGTCCTGAAGGATGCCTTCTTCCTTCTCACCGCCTTCTTCTTCCGCTTCAGAACCCGAAAGTTCATATCCAGCCAGTTCCCCGAGCGCATCAAGGGTTTTAATCCCCTGTTCCGCAAGAGCAACCACCATCTGGGGGGTCAAACCCTCCAGTTCGGCAAGATCATCGGCAATTTCAAGCTCGCGGCGCTTTGTAGCGAATACTTCTTCCTGCTCTGACAGATAGGCCTGAGCACGGGTCGACAATTCTTTTGCCACATCTTCATCAAAGCCTTCAATGGATGCCAATTCTTCAACCGGCACAAAGGCCACTTCTTCCAATAAAGAAAAGCCTTCGGTAACCAGAAGATGGGCGATCACTTCGTCAACATCCAACGCCTCAATAAACAGTTGAGAGCGGGTTTTGAATTCTTCCTGACGGCGTTCAGATTCCTGAGCTTCGGTCATAATGCGGATGTCCCAACCCGAAAGCTGGGATGCAAGGCGGACATTTTGACCGCGACGCCCAATAGCCAGACTAAGCTGGTCATCTGGAACCACCACTTCGATCTTGTTCTGATCTTCGTCAATCACGACCTTGGCCACTTCTGCAGGTGCCAATGCATTCACAACAAACGTTGCGGGATCAAGCGACCACTGGATAATGTCAATTTTTTCGCCCTGAAGTTCGGCAACCACGGCCTGAACACGACTGCCGCGCATACCAACACAGGCACCGACGGGGTCGATAGAGCTGTCATTTGAAATCACGGCAATTTTGGCGCGAGAGCCAGGATCGCGTGCAACGGATTTAATTTCGATAATACCGTCATAGATTTCAGGCACTTCCTGAGCAAACAGTTTGGCCATGAATTCGGGGCGGGTACGCGACAGGAAAACCTGTGGTCCACGCTGTTCTTCGCGTACATCATAGATATAAGCACGGACCCGTTCCGATGCCCGCAGGTTTTCCCTGGGTAGGCTTTCATCGCGACGCATGATCGCTTCGGCACGGTTAAGGTCAACGGTCACATTGCCAAATTCCACGCGCTTGACCAGCCCATTGACCACTTCGCCAATGCGATCCTTATATTCCTGATACTGACGTTCGCGTTCGGCTTCGCGGACCTTTTGGACAATAACCTGTTTGGCTGTCTGGGCCGCAATGCGCCCAAAATCGATGGGCGGCAAAGGATCAATAATGAATTCGCCAACGGCAATGTCTTTTTGGGTGCGCTGTGCAGATGCAAGATCGGTCTGGATCATTTCATCTTCGACCGTTTCAACCACCTCAACATAACGCGCAAGCGAAATTTCTCCGGTAGAGCGATGAATGTGCGCCCGGATATCATGTTCCTGGCCATACCGTGAACGGCCTGCCTTCTGGATCGCCTCTTCCATGGCGGTCAAAACTTCTTCACGATCAATCGCCTTTTCCCGCGCGACTGCCTCGGCAACCTGGATAAGTTCCGGCCGGACGAGACCCGTTGTCTCTTCTGCCCGTGGCGTTTTTCCAGTGGTCTGTTCCATCGTCATCTTTTCCCACTCACTTTGTGCTTCGTGCCCTGAAGCCGTTCGTTAAAAAATTTCGTTAAGGCCCATAATGCGACCCGCTTATTGAAGCCCGCCTGATGCCGCAATCAGATCGTCCGTTAAAATTAGACGTGCTGTTGCAATCAATTCAAACGGCACTTCCACAGGACCCTCTGGTAATTCAACTGTCACCACGCCCTGATCAATTCCTTTAAGCCTTCCAGAAAACCGGCGACGCCCATCAACGGGTTCCATTGTCTCTATCTTTGCTTCAAAACCGGCAAACCGTTCAAAGTCTCCGACCCGAACCAGCGGCCGATCAATCCCCGGCGAGCTGACCTCTAAGGTATACGCGCTGACGATTGGGTCTTCAGCATCCAGCAAGGCCGAAATCGCATGACTGATTTCTGTACAGTCATTGACGGTCATGCCCTTGCCGTCACGGCGTTCTGCCATGACCTGAAGCAACGGGGTGTTCCCCCCGCCAAGGCGTGCGCGCACCAGATCATAACCCATCTCTTCAAGAGGGGCTTCTATCAGCGCTGCAATCTTGTCTTGCACCTGATTCATCGTCGTTCGTAATTTCCCGCCCCGAACCGCAACACCTACAGGCAAAGCACCCGGGGCCAAATTTCTCTGGTTTTTTTGTGGTCCACAAAAATTAGATAATAAAAAAAGCGGGCCGGTGGACCCACTCCGCTACGTCCTTCTTTATGGAGACCATCTGAAGATATGGGGAAATATAGTCATTTCCGCCTTTTCTTCAAGTTTTTTGGCACAAAGACCTAAATTGGGCCAAATTTAATCTCTGGAACACCTTTCAAAGATCAAAAAAGCCGGCGCTGCCCCCCGAGCGCGGGCCTTTTCTTCGTAACGGGTTGGCGGCTGGTCAGAGGGGCGAATTCGCCAGTCATCTGCGGTTTGGGCCATCCATTGGAAATCCGGGTGGGCCAAAAGGGCGGAAAGCGCCCAACGTTGATACCCCCGATCATCACTGGCAACCCGCAATTGGGCACCGTCTTTCATGGCATGGGCCAGAGAATCCAGCGTTTGTGGGCCAATAAAGCGACGCCGGGCATGGCGGGTCTTGGGCCAAGGGTCGGGGAACAGCACAAAAACCCGATCCAGGCTGGCTTGGGTCAAACGACCGAGAACCAGACGGGCATCATCCATCAAAATCCTGATATTTTCGATTTTTTCCCCATCAATCTTTGCCAGCAAGGATGCCACGCCATTGATGAACGGCTCACATCCGATAAATCCGATATCTGGGTGATTGATGGCCTGGCGCGCAAGATGTTCCCCGCCGCCGAACCCAACTTCGAACCAAACAGCATCCGGGGCATTCGGAAAACACCCCGAAGGTTCAATATGTGGATCACCCGATTGATCCGCATCCGGCAAATCTAGCGAAAGTTTGGGCAACAAATCACGCAACAGCCGTTTGCGCAAGGGGCGCAATGGACGGCCTTGGCGGCGTCCGTAAAGAACGCGTTTCCGATCAGATGGTTTTTTAGACGCGGTCATTTTTCCGGCCCCGGCTAATGATCAACCCAAAATATGCCGCGATTAAGTCAGGGCGGATTTCAGGGCCTCGGTCAGATCAACCTTTTCCCAGGAAAAGCCGCCATCTGCTTCTGGTTCGCGGCCAAAATGCCCATAAGACGATGTCCGGGTATAAATCGGCTTGTCCAATGCCAAATGGTCACGGATGCCCCGGGGGGTCAGGTCCATGACTTCACCAAGGGCGGCTGCCAATTTTGATTCATCCACGCGCCCGGTGCCCTGGGTGTTGACGTAAACCGATAACGGTTTGGCAACGCCAATGGCATAAGAAATCTGGATGATGCACCGTTCTGCCAAATCTGCGGCAATCACGTTCTTGGCCAAATAGCGCGCGGCATAGGCCGCTGAACGATCGACCTTGCTTGGGTCTTTCCCTGAAAATGCGCCGCCGCCATGGGGGGATGACCCACCATAGGTATCAACGATAATCTTGCGCCCTGTCAGGCCACAATCGCTGTCAGGACCACCAATGACAAACCGTCCGGTGGGATTGACATAAAATTCATCTTCATCACACATCCAGCCATCGGGCAGGATATTTTCAACATGGGGGCGAACAATGTCGCGGACCTGGGCCTGATCCAGACCTTCATCGTGCTGGGTTGAGACAACGACGGAGGTTGCCCGCACAGGCATGTTGTTTTCATAAAGCATGGTAATTTGGCTTTTGGAATCAGGACCCAATCCGGTGATCGCACCAGAATGGCGCGCATCTGCCATGGATTTTAGAATCGCATGGGAATAATGAATCGGTGCCGGCATCAACACATCGGTTTCACGGCACGCATAGCCAAACATGATGCCCTGATCCCCGGCCCCTTCAGACTTGTTGCCGCTGGCATCAACCCCTGCGGCAATATCCGTAGACTGGGCATGGATAATGACTTCCACTTCGGCATTTTTCCAATGAAACCCGTCTTGTTCGTACCCAATATCCCGGATACAGGTCCTGGCGATCTCTTCAAAGGTTTCCTTGCTTGTTTCCGGCCCACGGATTTCGCCGGCCATGACCACCCGGTTCGTTGTCACCAACGTTTCGGCACCAACCCGGGACTGGGGATCAAGGGCCATGTAATGGTCAACAACGGCATCGGAAATACGATCCGATACCTTGTCGGGATGCCCTTCGGAAACTGATTCACTGGTAAAGAGATAATTGCTCGACGCCACGAGACCCTCCGCTGGTTTATCTAGGACCAATTTAAATCATGCTTCTGATTTCATCGTCAGAAACGCGGGCGCACAAATTTGCGCTCAAGGCCCCCTTGTGGCGGTCTTTGTGACAATCCAGAGGGGGACCGTCAAGCGGATTCCGTTTTTTATGGTATCTGGTATTTTATCTTGATCAGAACAACGCCTGTTCAGGCAGGACAATCAAATAGACTGATCAGGTCGACTCACCCATAGAGCGCACCAGTGCCAGCACCTTGCGGCGCTGCTTTTCATCACTGATCTGATAATAAGCCCGGAGCAAGGTCACCGTTTCCCGACTGGCCATTGGATCGGTAGCAAATGCGGAGGGGGCGCCTTCAGACAGCCCCGATGCCTTTTTCCGTATCCCGGCAACGGCAGGCGGCATGCCTTCATAGAAAAAGTTGATGGGCACATCCAGAATTTGGCTTAAGGCAAACAGGCGGCTGGCGCCTATGCGATTGGTGCCGCGTTCATATTTTTGAACCTGCTGAAAGGTTAGGCCCAAAGCATCGCCCAGTTTTTCCTGGCTCATTCCCAGCAATCCCCGGCGCAAACGAACCCTTGCCCCAACATAGACATCTATTTCGTTGGGACGGCCTTTGGTCCCCCGTTTGGGGGGAGGCGTGGCTTTTTTAACTGCTTTGACCATGTGATGTTTCTTCTTGTGTAAAAGTGCAAATTCAACAACCGGCACGCTAACACGACTAAATCGGTCAACCGCAAACTAACCATAAAGTAATGGTTCTTAATCCTCAACAGGCAAATTTGGGAAGCGCTAATTTTTCCTTGTTTTTAGCCCAATTTACAACTTAAACGGGCCTGTAAATGCGAAGTTGCATTCTATAAAACAACAAAACCAACGCGAGCAGTATAGCAAAAGATATATTCCCTGTCTTCGAAAAAATTGTCCTTTGCGCCAAACTTGGCGGCAGCGCCACATCAAGAACGCCGCCGACACCGAGCGGCAAACTGCCCAATAGGTGCCCATAGGCATCATAGACAGCGGAAATGCCGGTGTTGGCGGCCCGCACCATGGGAAGCCCCTCTTCCACGGCACGCATCCTGGCGGCTGCCAAATGTTGGTATGGACCCGATGAACGTCCGAACCAGGCATCGTTGGTCACGTTAAGCAGCCACCGGGGCCGGGGACCCGATAGGTCAGACGATGCTGTGACACGCCCCGGGAAAATGGCTTCATAACAAACCAGCGGGGAAAAAGGTGCCAAGCCCGGCAAAGAAAGCGTGCGCGGCCCAGGACCTGCCGTAAAATCGGTGCGACCTGCCGTAATCTTGTTCAGGGGCAGATAACGGCCAAGGGGCACATATTCACCAAAAGGCACCAGATGATGCTTGTCGTAGGTAGCGATGATGCCCTTGGCATTCAGGGCCACAAGGCTGTTACGAACCCGAAATGGTTTAATGCCCGGTGGCGTTGTGCGGACGGCACCGGTAATCAGCAGCCCATTTTTGGGCACCCCCATCATCAACGTCCTGATCTGGCGATCGCTGCCATTCAAAGTAAACGGCACGGCCGTTTCGGGCCAAATTACCACGTCCGGGGCCTGACCCGGTACCGGACCGGGGCTGTGCGTTAGACGTAAATATTTTTCAAAATGCGCGCGGCCAAGATTACGCTGCCATTTCAAGCGCTGATCAATGTTCGCCTGTACAATGCGTAGTCGGGTTTTGGGGAACGCTGCTGGCTCGGATATAATGGGTGTCTGACCTAAACGCACCGCACCGCCACCAATCAAAAGCCCGAACACGACAAGCCCAAAAAGAACCGGGGTAAAACGGGCCCGTATGCCGCCATCATGCGCCCGCTCGCCAGAGCTAAGCGTAGACGGCAGGGCTGCAAGAAAGACAACAACAAGACTCAACCCATAACTGCCAATCACGGACACGCTTTGAATCCAAAGTGGCGAAAACGCAAACGCGGTCGCGATAAGATTCCAGGAAAACCCGGTCAGAATGGTGCCCCGCACCCATTCCATAACGGCCCAGGACAGTGCCAAAATAACAACGCGCCCAAAACCCTGAGGGGCCCGGAAAGCTGCCATTGCAGCAAGGGCCGGGAACAGGGCAAACCCAAGAGAAAGCCCCGCCACGGCAAAGGGTGCCAAAATGCCGTATTGGGCAGCATCAACCAAAAGCGCATTGGTAATCCAGTAAAGGCCACAAACAAAATGGCCAAAGCCAAACCACCATCCAGCGAAAAAGGCGTCGCGCTTTGTGGCACTGCCATCAATCAGCCACACCAGACCGGTGAAGGAAACAAACAATGCAGGCACCAGATAAACCGGTGGCAACGCCAGAACCGCAAACCCACCGAGCAAGACCGCCACAAGACCCCGGTGCCAACCGACAATGGATTGGAGGTGCCGGGCCATGCCTTCAACGGCAGAGATCATCAAGCTTTTCCAGAATCGCTGGGCAGATTGCGAAGCCGTAGCCGTTTTATCCGGCGAGGGTCAGCCTCAATGACTTCAAAGACGATGCCGGAAGAATGCCTGATGACCTCTCCCCTGCTGGGCACCCGGTCAACCAGCGTAAAGACAAGACCCCCAAGGGTCTCAATGTCTTCTTCGCGTTCATCATCGGTCAACACGGCACCGACCTGTTTTTCAAATGTCTCCAGGTCCGTCCGGGCATCGGCGATCATGGAACCATCGGGGCGGGTGATCATGGCCACATCATCAACATCATGTTCGTCCTGAATATCGCCGACAATTTCCTCGACCAGGTCTTCAATGGTCACCAGACCATCGGCACCCCCGAATTCATCCACCACCAGTGCCAGGTGGACCCGCGCCAGACGCATTTGCAAAAGAAGATCCAGAACCCGCATGGTCGGCGACACGAACAAAACCTTGCGCATGACGCTGGACATATCAAACCCATCACGGTTTCCGGTATACGCCAGAATATCCTTGATATGGACCATGCCCAAAATATCATCCAGCGTTTCCCGATATACGGGAACGCGGGAATGGGCGGCATCGGTCATGACCCTGATCAGATCATCAAGAGACGCGCCTGCTTCAACGGCGACAATTTCAGCCCGCGCCACCATGACATCGGCGGCATTGATATCGCGCAGTTTAAAAACATTCTCGATCAACAGGCTTTCATCTGCATTGATGGGCGTGTCTACATCAGCATGTTCTTCGATGAGCTCTTCTAGGGCGTCACGGATTGATGCATCGCCATTACGTGACCAGCGCAATCGTTGGCGCGCCCAGGCGACAAATCTATGAAATATATTAGAATGCCTGATTTCGGCCCCGTTCTCACGGGGCAGGCCAGAACCAGCGTTTTCAGTCATCTTCCTCTTTTCCATCCGGGCCAAGGTCACCCTGATCAATTTCACGTCGCACGTAAGGATCAGAAACCCCGATCTCTGACAGCACCGCCACCTCCAGATGCGCCATGATTTGGGCATCGTCGTCATCGATGTGATCATACCCTAAAAGATGCAGGACACCATGGACAACAAGATGAGAAAGATGATCCCCAAAAGAGAGTCCGCCGTCCTGTGCTTCTCTGGCCGTTGTTTCAAAGGCCACAACAACGTCGCCCAAAAGCCGGGGGGCGCCTTCAGGGGTTTGTTCTGAATCATCCCCATTTTCAAATGCCAAAACATTGGTTGGGGCATCAAGGGAACGGTAATCCCGGTTCAGGGTCTGAATGAAAGCATCATCAACCAAAACAATACTGAGCTCGCCATTTGCTATTTCGCAAGTTTTAAGGGCCGCACGGGCGGCGCGAATAACTTCGGCGCAAATATCCGCATCCGCATCGGTCCAGGCACCGGCATTAATTGCCACATCAATTTCAACATCAGAAGTCAAATCAGACATTGCAGCTCAGCTGTCCTGATCAGAATTCTGTGTTTGCATCCGTTTTGCCTTTGCCTGATTGCGGCGGCTTTCGACTTTTTCATAGGCCTGCACGACCTTGGTCACTAAAGGATGGCGCACCATATCGCGATCCGAAAAACGGATAAATTCCACCCCTTCGACGCCGCTCAATGCTTCCACGGCATCATCCAGACCAGACCGGGAACCCAAAGGCAGATCAACCTGACTGAGGTCTCCCGTCACGACCATGCGCGAGCCTTCACCAAGGCGGGTCAGACACATTTTCATCTGAACGCTGGTGGTGTTCTGGGCCTCATCAAGAATAATAAAAGCATGCGCCAACGTGCGCCCCCGCATGAAGGCCAGAGGGGCAACTTCGATGTCACCATTTTCAAGTCTTTTCACAACCTGATCACCGGGCAGCATATCGTAAAGCGCATCGTAGAGCGGGCGCAAATAGGGATCGACTTTTTCGCGCAGATCACCCGGCAAAAAACCGAGCCTTTCGCCCGCTTCGACAGCGGGGCGGGAAAGAATAATTCTGTCCACCTCTCCGGCCTGCAGCATGGACACCGCAACGGCCACCGCAAGATAGGTCTTGCCCGTGCCCGCTGGCCCAAGCCCCAGAACCAGTTCATGGGTATTCATGGCTTCAATATAGGCGGCCTGGGTTGGCGTGCGGGCAATAATATGTCGGCGTTGCGTTCCAAGGCCTGAGCCCCCTGAGCCCCCGCCTTTTGTGGTTCCCGGAAGCTGCAATTGATCCACCGCCGCCAGACGAACAACGGCGTCCACCTCTCCTTGATCGGGGTTGCCGCCCTTTTTGATCCGGTCATAAAGAACCATCAAGGCATCCCTTGCCGCCTGCTTTCTGGAATAGGCCCCCGTTATCGCAACGGCATTGCCCCGTGCATTAATGGCAACATCCAGTTCGTTTTCGATCCGGGAAAGATTGCGATCATGATCGCCAAATAAAAGCGTCAATGCGGCGTTGTCATCAAACTGAACCATCAGGGGTTTATCTGGGGATGAAACATCTCCCCGACTATTTAATTTTTTTGTTCCAAGGTTTTGTTTGGGTTTGGCCGCCGATCTAGAACTGGCTGATTTAGAGCCCGGTTTTCTAGAGGCTTTTTCCACATTTCTTTTCGTGGTTTTTTTTGTGGTTTTTTTATCTGTCGGGCGGCTCATGCGTCCACCTGCAATGGATGATCGGCCGGGTTATTGTTCGCTGGATCATCAACCAAAGCGCCCTTCAAACTATTGGGACGGCTTTCCGTTATCGTGACATTGCGAATGGTGCCAAACAGGTCTGACACGATCCGATCAACATCTGATCCATCGTCTGGCGTAACCGACACATTAACGGCCTGAAGATAGGGGCTTCGCCCAGCCACCTGGCCTTGATAGCGCCCGGGTCGATCAAACAGAACCGGGAATGTTTTTCCAACGCAGGCTGCATTGAAAGCGCTGCTTTGATCGCCAAGAATTTTTTGCAATCGAGCCAGCCGTTCTGCTTTCACAGGCTCTGGCACCTGATCATCAAGGCTGGCCGCCGGGGTGCCGGGCCGGGCACTGTATTTAAAGGAATACGCTTGGGCATAACCAACCTTTTCCACCAGATCGAGGGTTGCTTTAAAATCATCATCGGTTTCACCGGGAAAGCCAACAATAAAATCTGAGGAAAGGGCAATGTCGGGAAGGGCATCTCGCAGCTTTGCAACAATATCAAAATATTCATCCACGCCATAACCGCGGTTCATTGCCGTTAAAATTCTATCGGAACCCGATTGAACCGGCAGATGTAGATAGGGCATCAGGGTCTTGATCTCACGATGGGCATTGATCAGATCATCATCCATATCCCGGGGATGGGACGTGGTGTAACGGATACGCGCAAGCCCTTTTAATTCTGCGAGAGACCGGATCAAACGACCAAAGCCCCATTCTTGATTGGACCCATCTGATGCGATCCCGTGATAGGCATTTACGTTTTGTCCAAGCAGGGTGATCTCGACTGCACCCGCAGCAATCAAGGTGCGGGCTTCATCCAGAATGTCTGACACCGGACGGGAATATTCTGTCCCCCGGGTGTAGGGCACGACACAAAAAGTACAGAATTTATCGCAGCCTTCCTGAACCGATAAAAAGGCGGCGCTTGTGCCCTGATTTCCGGGTTTCGAGCCTGATTCTTTTGATCGTGTAACGGGCAGGGAATCAAATTTGGGTTCTTCGGGAAACTCCGTTTCCACCACCCGGGTACCCGCCGCCGCCCGGGTCACCATGTCACCTAAACGATGATAGGTCTGGGGACCAAAAACAAGATCAACATAAGGGGCGCGGCGAACCATTTCTTCGCCTTCTGCCTGGGCGACACACCCGCCAACACCGATCAACATGGATCGGCCCGCTTCCTGGGCATTTTCTTTTAACGCACGCAATCGGCCCAGTTCGGAATAGATTTTTTCAGCGGCTTTTTCCCGAATATGACAGGTGTTTAAAATGATCAGATCCGCACCCTCCGGGGCCTCGGTCAATTCATAATCCGCGGGCGCCAAAACATCCGCCATACGACCCGAATCGTAGACGTTCATCTGACATCCATAGGTTTTGATAAATAGCTTCTTTGTCAAATCCGCGTTTTACCGCTTTTGGCGGGTATCCTGATGACGAGGCGTGGAAACAGGCCGTTTTGCATCTGGTGCTTTCAGGCTGACTTTCTAAGTAACATTTGCCTCCGAAGAGTCAAGCAATGTGGCGCCTTCGTTGGCCCCATCAAGCCCTTTGGCCACTGTCTGATGGCAATATTCTGCCAACGCTTTGCGCGAAGGGGCCCCCTCTATCAGGCCTTCAATGGTGACCGGGTCGTGGAACCATATTTCGGCATGAATATGTCCGATGCCCAAAACCGTCCAAAGATGGGGCATCAGGGGCATATCCCCATACCAGGCAACCAGTGCCCGCCAATCGAATTTCATGGGCCGGCCATCAATTTGGGTATAGGCGATGGTAAACGGCTGCACCAACAGCGGTTCGTCCTCAATCCGGCGTTCTGCGACCGCAAACAGGGCACTTTTAAAGGGCAAAACCCGGGTGCCATCATTCGAGGTGCCCTCTGGAAACAGGATCAGCCTGTCGCCTGCCTGCAAACGGGCGCCTATTTCATCCCGCTGATCAGCGGCGCGCACTGCGCGGCGCTCTATAAAAACGGTCCGTTGTAACTTTGCCAACCATCCAAACACTGGCCAATTGGCAATCTCAGACTTGGCAACAAACGATCCCATGATGACGGAACCCAAAATCGGAATATCCAGATAACTGGTATGATTGCCAACAAACAATACCGGGCGAATATCTGTGCGTGTGCCATGCACGGCGACATCAATGCCCAAAATTTTCATGCAAAGTTTGTGATAAAAGATCGGAAGGCGGCGGGAAAAACGCAATCCCCCGATCACGCTCAGCACTTGGAACGGCAACAACAGAATTGTCACCATCACATAAGCCAATAGCCTGATTACAGCCCTTAAAATTGATCCTTTAGGAATCATGCACCCCCTGCATTACGGCTTACATCCCCGGCTTTGCCCTCTTCCGCACCCTCGTCCACCAAGCGAGCGGTCCGTTCAAAATGGCGGAAATATTTTTTGGTCACCAGATTTGTTTTTACAACAATGCAGACATCGGTGGTGTTGAACTGTTCATCCACGACCGCGCCATCCCCGATGAAGCCACCCAGCCTGAGGTACCCCTTGATCAACGGGGGCAAGCTTGCCATGACGCGGCGCGCATTCATCGATTCTGGCTTAACCATGTCCATGTTGATGTGGCGTTCGGCACGGGCACGGGGTCGATACGGTTTGGGGGCCAAATGGAAATGATAGAGATACGATAGGGGTTCAGCCAACGCCTGAATATCCGTGCCTGGAAGCGACGCACAGCCAAACATAATCTCGATATCATAATGAAATACATATGCCGCAATGCCTTCCCACAAAAGTTGCATGGCGGGCCGGGTTCTGTGTTCAGGGGCAACACAACTGCGACCCAATTCAAGGATTTCGCCTTTAAGGGCTGTAATGTTGGCAATATCAAATTCTGTGGCGCTGTAAAATTGGCCCAGCTTTTCAGCGACTGGGCGACGGATCAGCCTGTAGGTCCCAACAACCATCCCTTCCGCGTTGGAACTGCCGGAATGATCAATAACAAGAAGGTGGTCACATAAGGGATCAAAATCATCGAAATCCCTTTCTTCCCGAACCATGTCATCGCTGGGATGGGCCGTCATTTCCCCGTAAAAAACACGATAGCGCAGATTTTGGGAGGCCCTGATTTCTGCCTCATTCCGTGCAAGGCGTACCTCTAGGTCACCGGCGCGCAAGACGCCCGAATATGGCCCTTTAACAGCCGTACGTTTGCTTTCTGCTTCTCTTTGTGATTCTGTGGTCAAGACGATGCCCTCCTGAAACCTGCGCCCAAATGCAACACGGCATCTATTTCTGGGCAGGTGGGGAATGATCTATTGTTTTACGGGCTTGGGAACGCAGAAAAGTTCCATCCGGTGTCCCACCAACTCAAGGCCCAATTCTTCGGCCACGCTACGCTGCAAAGATTCTATTTCTTCACTGTGAAATTCCAGAACCTCGCCGGTACGCACATTAATGACATGGTCATGGTGATCGCTTGCACGGGCTTCATAGCGGGAACGCCCATCGCCGAAATCATGGCGTTGTAAAATATTGGCTTCTTCAAACAACCGAACCGTACGGTAAACCGTTGCGATGGAAATACGGGAATCGATCTCTGACGAGCGGCGATGAACCTCTTCCACATCTGGATGATCTTCAGCCTCAGACAACACCCGAGCAATAACCCGCCGCTGCTCGGTCATTTTCATGCCTTTGGCGATACAGATTTTTTCTAATGACGACATAATAACACTGCCGTGCGGCTCCTATACTGTGTGGCTCAGAACACCTGCTCGTGAGCATCCTACATCAGGTGTGTTACCACACCCTTGAAGAAATTGGGATTCACAATATTGAAATCCCGATTCTTTTTCAGAATCAGTCCTATGCCTTGCCCGCTCGTTTGGTCCCAAGGCCAATTTCTTTAGCCAGAGAAGAGCGCTGGAGCGCATAATTCGGGGCGACCATGGGATAATCATTAGGCAACCCCCATCGTTCCCGGTATTCATCGGGGGTCATATTGTAAGACGTCTTGAGATGTCGCTTCAGCATCTTCAGCTTGCGGCCATCTTCAAGACAAACGATGTAATCGGGTGTCACAGACCGTTTCACCGGCACGGCCGGTTGGGGTCTATCCACATGAAACAGGGGGGCACTTTCGATATTGGCCAAAGTGGCATAAACTTGGCGGATCAGTTCCGGCAATTCATTAATCGCCACGGCATTATTTGCCACATGAGAAGAGACTATTTCTGTGGTAAGTAATAGAATATCGTTTGATTCTGAAGATTCAGACATTGAATTCTTCCTATAGTTGGCTTTTTTGAACGCTATACAACAGCAATACCGAAATATATATTTGAGAATTTCATCAATCAATACTTATTTTAAGAAATATGGCTGAACATTTACTTGATATTACCACTGACGTCTGTCCCTTGACGTTCGTCAAAACCAAACTGTTAATCGAACGCATGGCGCCCGGTGACATTGCCGTGGTGCAATTGCGGGGGCAAGAACCCCTCGATAACGTCCCCCGGTCTGTGCGCGAACACGGCCATGAGGTCATTTCCCTGGCCCCAAAAGACCCCAAAGCAACATCCCCCGAAGACGATCATATCCTGACCCTGCGCAAGGCCCGGGCCTGAAAGGCCGAACGAAAAGGGGGCCTGACCGAACTAAAGAGTGCGCCTAATCTGAAAGATTTGCCGCAAAGGTCAGGGCCGCCATGGCCGGGCCATTGTCGCGGTGATAATACCCAGGCCGACGCCCTATGGGGCCAAAGCCCCGCTTTTTATAAAGCCGCTGAGCCTCAATATTGTCTTCTGCCACTTCCAGAAACAGTTTGGTTATCAGCGTATCTTCGGCTTGCATGCGGCGAAGCTGGTCGATGACAACATCCACAAGCCCGCCACCGATGCCCCGGCCCCTGGCAGATTTTGCAACGGCCAAAGACAATAGCTCACACTCATCCGCCACCACCCGGCACAGAGCAAACCCGAATAAATCAGGTTCTGGGCTAGAAACATCAAGGTTTTCCCCACCTGATCCCGCACCAACAGCCAAAAGTCCGAAGGCCCCGGGCATGGCCAGAACACTGCGGATGGTTGCCTCGCTCCAGGCTTCATCAAAAGACTGCCGGTGCAATTCGGCAATCACCGGATGATGGGGCATTGCAGCAGCAATTAATGCAATGCCCTGGGGCAATCGATGCGAGGGAACAGGGTTAGAATCTGGATCGGAAACGGGACCGGTCATGAACGCCGTCTGGATTTTGTCGGCAGCGCCGCATCGGGGGGGCGAATATACAACGGGCGAACTGATGCGCCCTTCCCCGTTAACTCTGGCGCATCCATCTCTGCCATCTCTGCTGCCATCGCCGCCACATGGGCCGCATCGGGCGGGGTGATCCTTGATGAAAAACGGATGCGATTTTCAATTTCCCCGGCCATGTCCTTTGAGGCCATCAAAAGGTTGCGCAAAATTTCCGAACCGTCTCCTGCAATCAACATTGGCCCAGACGGCAATGCATCATTTGCGACAGAAGCAATCGTGTCTGGTTCTGAAATGGGGTTGCAGGCTTCATCAAAGGTTTGAACAAAAACGTCCCGGCGTTTGCCATTCACTGCAATCACCATATTGCGGCCCACCCGTTCTTCTTTGGGCACGGCGCGGGCAAAGGCCGCAAAGGTCGTCACGCCCACAACCGGAATGCCAAGCCCAAGCCCAAGCGCGCGTGCCACGGCAAGGCCAATGCGCACCCCTGTAAAGGAGCCGGGGCCAACGGTAACGCCGATCCTGTCTAATGCTTTGAAACCGGTATCGGCTTTCGCCATGACGTCACCCATCATGGCATTGAGAACTTCTGCCTGCCCACGGTCCATCACACGGTTTGATGCCGCCACAATTTTTCCATCCCGCATCAATGCAACGGAACACCCCGTGGTCGCGCAATCAAGGCCCAGCACATTCATACCCATTCCCTATCCGATTACTTTCTATTCGGCACTTCTTGTTCACACCTTTTCAGGCGCGGATGATTTCTTTCCTGTCCTTGCCATGATAGTCTTGCCTTTACCATGATGACACCTGCCACGCATTCTGATTCCGGTCTTGTCGAAATCACACAAAATAATTTCGATGTGGACATCGACATTATTTATGCAAGTGCCGCCAACTTTACAGACACCCCTGTTTATAGCCGCCCCGGATGCTATCTGCACGCAGACGCCGCAGAACTTTTGAGCCGCGCCGTCGTATTGGCCCGGGAAATTGGCTATCGATTTCGTGTTTTTGACGCCTTTCGGCCAACAGAAGCACAATGGGTGTTGTGGAATCATACCCCCGATCCTGACTTTCTGGCCGATCCAAACCGGGGATCACCCCATTCCCGGGGTGTTGCCGTGGACCTGACATTGGTAGATTCCCGGGGAAAAATGCTTGAAATGGGCACTGGCTTTGATGATTTTACCCCGCTTTCCCACCATGGATCGATTGAACTTTCGGCCCAATCCATGCGCAACCGCCACATCCTGCTTGGCATCATGACGGCCGCTGGGTGGGATTTTTATCGCAATGAATGGTGGCATTACCAAATGTTCAATTCCAGAGATTATGCCCTCATCAGCGATCTCGCCCTTCCTGAACCAATGATGCCTAAATAACAAAATGGCCAATCGTAACGAAAGATCAATGCTTGTCTCATAATGTCCCCCGTCCATAATAGACACGGCGAATACATAACTGTGGCGCTCTGGGGAAAATTAGCATGAACAAGCTGACGACAACGCTTTCAAATGCGCTTTTGGCTGGCGTGATCAGTCTCCTGATCAGCGCTTGGTCCGGTGTGTCCAAAGCCCAGGAAATCAAAACCGCATCAAAAATCGGCACCAATTCAGCCGTGGTCATCATGTATCACCGATTTGGTGAAAAAGCCCTGCCAACAACCAATATCCGGATTGATCAGTTTGAAGCCCACATGAAAGAGCTGACATCTGGCAAATACACCATCCTTCCTTTAAGCGAAATTCTTTCCGCACTAAGACAGGGCCTGCCACTTGCCAATCATACCCTGGCCATCACCATTGATGATGCTTTCACCTCTGTTTATCGCGAAGCCTGGCCCCGGCTGCGCAAAGCAGGGCTGCCCTTTACCCTGTTTGTCGCCACGGATGCCATTGAACGTGGGACCAAATCCTATATGTCATGGGACCAAATCCGCGAACTGGCAAATGGTGGCGTGACCATCGGCAGCCAAACCGCAAGCCATCCCCATATGCCAGTATTAAGCCCGGCCCGAATGCGGTCTGAGCTGCAAAAATCCAACGCCCGGTTTGAAAAAGAATTAGGCGCGCGCCCGACCCTTTTTGCCTACCCTTACGGCGAAGCCAATCAAGCGGCAATGGCCGCGGCGCGGGAAGCTGGGTTTGTTGCATCCTTTGGCCAGCATTCAGGCACCTTGCACGGACAGGCGAATTTCAATTATCTGCCCCGTTTTGCCATGAATGAAAATTATGGCAGCCTCAGTCGCTTTCGTATGGCCGCAAATGCGCTTTCTCTTTTTGCCACAGATATTTCGCCGGTTGATCCAACCCTGGGGGCCAACCCACCCGCCTTTGGGTTTACCGCAGGCAAACAGATCAAGGACATAAAGCGCATCGCTTGTTATTCATCCCGGCACGGCAAGGTCGCGCCAATGCATTTAGGATCTGGCCGGGTCGAGGTTCGTTTTCCGAACGCCTTCTCACCGGGACACGGGCGCGTCAACTGTACCCTGTCTGCCCCAGGCGGGCGCTGGCGATGGTTTGGGCATCAGTTTTTTATTCCCAAAAAATAACGCATAAAAAACCCCCGGAGAACGTCCCGGGGTTTTTTATAAATTAGGTTTCAAGTTGATCAGGCATCTTCCATTTTTCTGGCCCCATCAAGGGATTGACTAAGTTTGGCCTTATCAAGGGTGCGAAGATTGTTGACCCTGACAATGGCCTTGATGGTTTCAATATAGTCATCGCCGCGTTCAGAATACCGGCCCAGTGTTTCAACCAAACGAAACGAGCCCATATCTTTGAACGCTGCGCGCAGGTCTGAACGGACCTGCCTGAAATGAACATACGCGCGATGCGAATTAAGGTTCAGCGCATAAGACCGCACACCATCCAAAAGCCGATCAAATGATTTCACATTGAATGTATGTTCTTGCGCGCCCGCATTGGGCTTGATTCCTGCCGCTGTTTTATAGGTGCGCTGGCCGAACAAGGCTCGACCTTCCTGGGCGAACCGAGATGTTCCCCAGCCACTTTCTTCGGCCGCCTGGGCAAGCGCCAGTGAAGGTGGAATCACATCGACCTTTAGCAGAAGGCTTTTCGCCTGACCGGGCTTTACGCCATAGCGCACATACTGCGCATCAAGCCAGGATGCACTCTTGCTGGCGATCGTTTCACCCCGAGACAACATCGCTGTCAATTTTTCAATGCGCGCCCGAGATGCCGTCAATTCTTCGTTGATGCGCAAAATAAGCGGCAGCATCATTTTGATAAAAACTGCCTTGCGGGTATCAATAGAACGAAGGTGGCGAATGTCGTTAGGCATGGCTTTAACAAAGACACGGGGCACCCCTGCACCGGTACGGATATCTTCAAGGCGATAACCGATGGCGCTAAATTTTTTGTAAAGTTTTCCTGCACTGCCCGGCACCACGGTCACGCCCGTGGGTTTTCGGATCGTGATATTTGCCGTACGGAAGACACTGCCCATTTCCATGTCAAAATCGGCAAACCCGACATCAGACATTTGCACTGGCTTCATTGCCATGCCAAATGCCACTGCACCCACCAGGGCACACGCGACGATGGCTCGAGGCTCTTTCACCAAAGCCACGCCAAGCGCAAAACGGGCCATCTGGACCCGTAGCGGAGATGACACCCGTGCCGTAAACCGGCCGCTGCCTTTTATCGTCTCAACCAAAAACATGACTATTCTCTTGTTCGTTTTATTCATTCTGCCACTCCCACTGGTCTTGATAGACCGCGAAAAATGGCCAGCCCCAACTAGCCGCTTCTTTTGACATTATCCTGCATCCGGCCTCTTGGCCTTGTTGTTACTCTGCAGGACGGACTTCCTTTACCTCCGGTATGAAATGCTTCAATAAATTCTCAATCCCCACCTTCAGGGTCGCAGAAGAACTGGGGCAGCCCGCACAGGCGCCCTGCATCTTCAAATAAACAATGCCTTCTTCAAAGGACCTGAACACAATATCGCCACCATCCTGGGCCACTGCGGGGCGAACACGTGTTTCAAGGAGTTCCTCAATTTTGGCAACAATTTCGGCATCTTCACCCGCAACCGCCTGGACATCATCTTCGCCAGATTCCACCGCTTCATTAATCATCGCGGTGCCCATGGTGTAATGTTCCATGATCACGCCAAGAATTTCAGGCTTTACCACCGACCAGTCACGCGCATCGCCTTTGGTAACCGCGATAAAGTCTGCGCCTAAAAAAACGCCCTCAACCCCGTCCAGCAGAAACAGTCTTTCGGCCAGCGGCGAACGCTCGGCCGCATCAGTCGTTCTGAAATCTGCCGTACCGGTTTCCATAACCGTTTCGCCCGGTAAAAACTTGAGCGTCGCAGGATTAGGCGTCTGTTCGGTCTGAATAAACATGACTTGCTGAACTCACCAATCGTTTGTGGCATTAAGATGTTCACGCCCCGGTCTGAGCTTTTTTCAACCCGCCGGACATCGCAAGAAGTTGTCCTTAATTTGGGAAATGATTGAGCCAAAATCAAGTTAAATTTTATGCTTTAAATCAACGGGTTAAGTGATAGCGTGGTTAACGGCCAAGGGTTGTCCGTAAAAACGCAAGAAAAAATCTGCGGACACAATAAAAACGAAATAATGGGACCCAAAGATGCCTTAAGTCAGTGCGTCTATTTCTTCATCGGAAAGATTGCCCGGTACAATGGTAACGGGGATGGGCAATTCACCGGCACTTTTGCCGCCAAGTGCCATTACCAGAGGGCCTGGGCCCTTTGTGCCCGATGCTGCTGCCAACACCAAAACGGAAATGCTTTTTTCTTCATCAACCAGTTTCAGAAGCTCTTCACGGAGTTTACCGGCACGCAGATAATAGGCCGGGGTCTTGCCCGACAATGCCTGAACATCAGCAGAAGCGTGATGGAAAATCGCTTCGGCTTCTTCGCGGCGTTCTTCTTGCATCAGGTCTTCTACGGCCATCCAGTGCTGAAATTCTGCGGGTTCGATGACGTAAAACATGGCCACCCGCCCACCGGTATGTCTGGCACGGCGGCACGCAAAGCGAAGGGCTTTGTGATGTTCCTCCGTGGCATCAACGACCACCAGGAAAATGCGTTCCTGCTCATCTGGGCCACTGGAGGTGTTGGTGCCCTGAATATTTTCGTCTGAAGCCATGGCTAGACCTTTCTGAAGACCACGCCCGCCAACCAGCCGGCAAGGAGTGCGATAAGAATTGCTATTATGCCGTAAAGCGCTGAATTGCGGTGGGCAAATTGATATATCTCAGCACCCAGTCCGGCCTTCGCCACGCGCAATGGCGTCGTCTGGGCGCTAATCACGCTACCGTTGCGTACCAAATAGACTTCAACCAAATAGGTTCCTGTGGGGACATTTGCAGGAAAATGGAGCGTTGAACGGAAAAGATGCGGCCCCAAAAGTGCCACACGGCCCGGTTTTTCGCCATAAACCCCTGAACGGACCTTGTTACGAATAAGGCCAGCGCGAAAGGATGCCAGCCGTTTGGGGTCGCTTGCACGTTCCGGCCTTAAGCGCAGATTATTCAGACCAATGCGGTGGCGCGTCCGATCCGCCCGTTTGAGCAGGTCTGCAACGGGCCGGCTGCTGGCCACCCTATAAAACGTTGGGGCATTGGCAAAGCTTACTTCGGAATCATTGATCCAGATTCCGCCGACGCGGGATTTATGCCGTACCACCGTTCGCTTGTTCGGGCCCCGAACAACGACAATAACGTCCCCTTCGGTTTCAACCGCGCCAAACAGAAGCACATCTGTGCCAACAAACCCGGTGGTAATATTGACCTCATGGCGGGAAAGATCGGCGACCAGACCTTGGGCAAGTACGGCTCTTGGAACCGTCGCAAACAATGCACCCAGAAATAATACGCCAATGATAAACAAGCGAGCCTTCATAGTGCTGCCCCCACATCAAGGGAGAACAGATCGGTTGGCTCAATCACCAGACCCAAAATCATCTTGACCCCAACCGCCAACACCACAAGCGCCAAAAGGGCACGGAGATGTTCTGCCGGAAGCCTGCCCGCGAACCGGCTGCCAAACTGTGCGCCGACAACCCCGCCCGCCAGCAAGGTAAGCGCCAACATAACGTCCACGGTCTGGTTGTTAACTGCCTGCAAAAACGTCACGTTGGCGGTAACAAAAATGATCTGAAACAGGGACGTCCCGACCACCATCATGGTTGGCATCCCCAACAGATAAATCATTGCCGGCACCATGACAAAGCCGCCACCAACGCCCATGATGGCCGAAAGAATGCCCACAAAAAATCCAATGCCAAGGGGCAACAAGATGGAGATGTAAAGTTTTGATTTCCGAAACCGCACCTTGAAGGGAAGGCCATGGAACCAGGTATGCTGGTGCAACTTTCTGCGCGGGGCACTGGGATTGCGGCGCCGCAAGCTGGCACGAACTGACTCGATCAGCATCAAAGTGCCAATGGTGCCCAGGAACAAAACATAAGACAATGAAATGACAAGATCGAGCTGGCCCATGGCTCTTAAGATTGAATAAAGCCAAACCCCGAAGCCAGACCCCACAAGGCCGCCCATCAACAACACGCCACCCATTTTGAAATCGACATTGCCCCGACGCGTATGGGCAAGAACCCCGGAAACCGAGGCCGCCACCACCTGATTGGCCTCAGAGGCGACCGCCACAGCAGGGGAAACGCCCGCAAAGATCAACAACGGCGTCATCAGAAACCCGCCGCCAACCCCGAACAGGCCCGACAAAAAACCAACACCGCCGCCCATCCCTAAAAGAAGGAACACGTTGAGAGAAATTTCAGCAATTGGCAGATAAATCTGCATCGGGATAAGAAAGCCCCGGCTAGACAGGTTGTTTAACGATTAAATTCTGTTATTTGTTTTGCGCCTGTGAACGGAAAAGCGCAAGAAAAAATACAGCTCAAACGCGCAAGACGCCGATCAATTCGTGAATTTCTGACATATGTTTTTCAGAAATTTCCTTTGCGCGTTCTGCGCCCGTTCGCAATACCCCATCCACATAAGCCGGGTCCTTCATCAACCGCTGCATTTCAGCACCGATAGGGCCAAGTTTATCAAGGGCAAGGTCTGACAAAGCGCCCTTAAATTCAGAAAACAGTTTTCCCCCGAACGTATTGAGAATATCGCTGCGGGCATCACCGGAAAGGGCTGCATAAATACCGATCAGGTTAGCCGCCTCTGCCCGGCCTTCCAGGCCTTCAACGCTATCGGGCAGGGGTTCAGGATCGGTCCGGGCCTTTCTAATTTTCTGAACAATCAAATCGGCGTCATCGGTCATGTTGATGCGCGAATTATCCGATGGGTCAGATTTGCTCATCTTTGCAGTGCCGTCACGCAAACTCATAACCCGAGTTGCCTCACCCAGAATTTGTGGCTCTGGCAGGGGGAAATAGTCGGACCCGAATTGGCGATTAAACGCACCGGCAATATCGCGGCAAAGCTCCAGATGCTGTTTCTGGTCTTCGCCAACCGGAACGTGGGTCGCCTTGTACAAAAGAATATCTGCGGCCATCAACACCGGGTATGAATAAAGGCCAAGCCCTGCATTTTCCCGATGCTTACCCGCTTTTTCCTTGAACTGGGTCATGCGATTGAGCCAGCCCAGCGGCGTGACACAGCCCAAAAGCCACGCCAGTTCTGAATGCCCCGGCACCGCAGACTGATTGAAAATAGTGCATTTTTCAGGATCAATCCCTGCGGCAAGATAGGCCGCGGTTACTTCGCGGGTATTGGTCCGCAAACTGCCGGGGTCTTGGGGAAGCGTCAGGGCATGAAGATCGACGATGCAAAAAATGCAGTCGTAATCATGTTGCAGGTCGACCCAGTTTCTGATCGCGCCGAGATAGTTGCCAAGGTGCAAGTTCCCGGTTGGCTGTACCCCTGAGAAAATCCGGTTCATCATTTAATCCGACTGGTAATTAACATCTATGCCCTTATGGGCGGAGTTTATGGCCCCAACCAGACCCTTGGTCAAGACCGGGCCTGGAAATGGGGGGCCACGTTGGCTTTATTCCACTTTATCAGCATCTGTATTTCGGCCAAAAGCATGGCGAAAATCTGCGATAGAAACCACCCCTGATAAATGGGCCAATGCCCCATAGAGCACCGCCCCGCAAATAACAATTGCCCCAAGCATCGCAAAGCGGACCGTCTCAGAACCCGTTAACATGTCGCCTATGGCAAGGGACACCCCCCAAACCACCGCGGCCATCGCAACGGACGCCGCCAGAACCCGTGGCAAACTACGCCGCAATTGCCGATCCGGCCTGAACCGTCCATTTTTCCGCAGCCCCATTGCCAGAAGCGCGCAATTGACCCAAGCCGACACCGACGTCGCGATGGCAATGCCCACATGGGCCAAAGGCCCCATCAGAACAAGGTTCAATACCACGTTGATACAAAGAGCGATAACCGCAACCTTAACCGGCGTTTTGGTGTCTTCGCGGGCGAAATATCCGGTCGATAGTATTTTCACCAAGACATAGGCCGGCAACCCAAGAGCGTAAGCCGCCAAGGTCCAGCCCGTGGCGGTCTGGGCCGCTTCATTGAAAGCCCCTCGGCCAAACAAGACAATGATGATCGGCTGGGCCGCAGCAACCAGAGCAAACGCCGCCGGAATGGTCAGGGCCATGGCAAATTCCACCGCCCGATTTTGGCTGGCAAGCGCTTCGGCCTCATTGCCTGCCCGGATCTGGCGCGCCAGCAAGGGCAATAATGCCGTGGCGACGGCAATGCCAACAACGCCTAAGGGCAATTGGTTGACCCGGTCGGCATAATACAAAAATGAAATCGTGCCGGACGGCAACAATGAGCCAATCACCAGATCAACCAGAATATTAATCTGGTAAACCCCCGCCCCCAAAGCCACCGGCAACATAAGACGCAGCAGCTTTTTTACTTCGGGGGTTAATCGAGGCATTCGTAGATGCAGAAAAATGCCGTCACGACCAAGTGCGAAGCCCAGCCATATGAACTGAAATATGCCGCCTGCAGCAACCCCCCATGCCAAACCATGGGCCGGCGTTTTTGCAAATAACCCCCAGCCCAAAATGGCCGTGATCAAGACCATGTTGAGCACAATGGGGGATGCGGCAGCGGCGGCAAAACGATCATGGGCGTTCAGCACGGCCCCCATCAGGGAAACCAGCGATATAAACAGAAGATATGGAAATGTGATCCTGGCAAGCTCTACTGCCAGGCCAAATTTTTCTGGGTCTGACACAAACCCGGGCGCGATCACCATCATGGCATAGGGCATGAAAACCTCAACCAACGCCACAAGCACAAACAGCGCTAACAACATGACCGAGAGCGCATCTTCGGCAAAGCGCCTGGCTATTTTATCGCCCGCAGAAACCAAAAGCCCCGAAAAGGTTGGCACGAAGGCCGCAGAAAAAGCGCCTTCCGCAAACAAGCGGCGAAACAGGTTTGGAAATTTAAAGGCAACGAAAAAGGCATCGGCCACCGGGCCCGCACCCAAAATTGCGGCGAACAGAATATCGCGAACAAATCCGGCAATGCGGCTAATCAGTGTAAACCCACCGACGGTGGTAATAGATCGAATCAGCGCCATGGTTCAGAATCTAGACGAAGGTACGACATAAGAAAAGCATACCTGAAAAATACCGGTCTATCCCTCATCAGGTTTTTGGGCCTGGGCTTTAGGGGACGGTTTTGAATTTCCGGATTTTTTAACAGGTTTTTGCATCGCAGGGGGTGTTGTGGAAACAGCCACCTGGTTTTCCTTAGCCACTTTCGCATTCGTTTCTTCAATTGCTTCCATAAGACGCTCGCGGATCAATGGCAGGCGTGATTCATGGGAAACCTTCAGGCCAAACAGGTCTTTTACATAAAAAACATCGACAGCGCGGGTGCCGTATGTAGAAATTTTGGCCGATGCAATTTGCAGATTAAGATCCGTCAGCACCGCTGTAACATCATAAAGAAAGCCGGGCCGGTCCCTGCCGTTGACTTCAATCACCGTGTTGGTCGCCGATGCTTTGTTATTGATCATGACCCGGGGCTGATCCCGAAACACACGGGTGCGCGCAGGCAGGGTGGCCTTTATTTCCAAGGTGCGGGGCAGGCGACGTTGGCGCGAAATGATTTGTTTCAAGGCATCATTGAGTCGTTGCAGGGCACGGGGATTGTCAAAGGCATCTCCGTTCACATCCTGAATCCAGAAAGAATCAAGCGCCATACCATCTGCCATGGTGAAAATCTTGGCATCCGCAATGTTTGCGCCGCAAAGCGCCATGGCCCCGGTAATGCGGGAAAACAACCCGGCATCATCCAATGTATAAACCGTCACTTCCGTGATATCCCGAAACTGGTCAATCTTTGTATCAATGACCAAAGGCACTCGATCATCATTTTCAAACGGCTCGCTATCCGCTGCAATCCGCTCCGCATGACGCAGCAAGGTGTCGCTATCAAAGGCCAACCAATAGGGTGCAGGAATCCGGCCAGCATACGCATCAAACTGTTCATCAGACCAAGAGGTGAGGGCTGTGCGCAATGCATCGCGCGCTGCCCTTGCCCTGTCTTCGCGACCGCGTGCTGATAGCTGGCCCGACATCACATCTTCTGCGGCGTAATATAATTCCCGCAACAAGGCAGCCTTCCACCCATTCCAGACATTGGGACCAACCGCGCGGATATCAGCAACGGTCAGACACAAAAGCAGGTGCAGGCGTTCTGGCGATTGCACTTCTTCAACAAAATCCGCAAGCGTCCTCGGGTCATCGATATCGCGCCTAAATGCCGTGTTGCTCATAAGCAAGTGGCTGCCCACCAACCAGGAAACCGTTTCGGTTTCTTCCTCACTTAATCCAAAACGCGGCCCCAGTGTATGGGCAATCTGCGCCCCCAAAACCGAATGATCACCGCCCCGGCCTTTCGCAATGTCATGCAGCATCAAGGCAACCATCAAGGCACGTTTTGCAGTGATCTTGTGAAACGCTTCACTGGAGACTGGCATGTCGTCTTTCAGTTCACCCAGACCAATGCGATGCAAAATACCAATCGCCAGGATGGTGTGTTCGTCCACGGTATAGACATGGTACATGTCGTGCTGCATCTGCGCGACCACCCGACCAAAATCTGGAACGAAGCGGCCAAAGACGCTCGCTTCATTCATGCGGCGCAATGTAATTTCCGGGTTTTTCTTGTTGGTCAATATTTCCATAAACAACCGGTTGGCTTCCGGGTCTTGGCGCAATTGATCATCGATCAAGGGCAAGGAGCGGGTAATCAGGCGCAGGGTTGCTGGATGAATGTCCAAATCTTCGCTATGAGAAATATGAAACAACCGCAACAGGGCAATGGGATCGGCGCGAAAAATTTCATCGTCTTCTGTGCGGATGCGGCCTTTTTCAATAACAAAGCCATCCACTTCGCGCCGACCAATACCAAAGGTTGGCATGCGAATCCGCGCACGGCGTTTGTGCTGTTCTTCCAAAGCCGCGCAGAAAATCCGGGTTAACCCGCCCACTTCCTTGGCATACAGGAAATAGTGTTTCATGAAGCGTTCAACGGCACGCGCCCCGGAATGATCGGTGTATCCCATCAGGTCTGAGACCAGCGCCTGCAAATCAAAGGTCAGCCGGTCTTCTTCTCGATCGGTTTGGTAATGCAGGTGACAGCGCACGGTCCACAGGAATTTTTGGGCCTTGGCAAAGCGTGCTGCCTCGCGCGCAGAGATAACCCCAAGGGCAACCATGGCCGCTATGTCTTTTGCCCCGTAAATATATTTGGCAATCCAGAACAAGGTATGAAGGTCACGAAGCCCGCCCTTGCCTTCCTTGATGTTGGGTTCCAGAACGTAGCGCGAATCGCCGGTACGTTGGTGGCGAGCATCGCGTTCGGCCAGTTTCGCCTCGACAAAATCGGGGCCGGTGCCATCCGCTATTTCGCTGCGGAACCGTTGGCGCAATGTTCCAAATAATGGCTGATCCCCTGCAATATGCCGGGTCTCTAACAAAGATGTCCGGATGGTAATATCAGCACGGCCATGACGGATACATTCATCAACCGACCGGATGGCCTGGCCCACCTTGTAGCCCAAATCCCAAAGGATATAGAGGATGTATTCTATGACCTGTTCGGTGTAGGAATTTTGCTTGTAAGACAGCAAAAACAAAAGATCGATATCGGAATGGGGTGCCAGCTCACCACGCCCATACCCCCCGGTCGCGACCAGCGCCATGCGCTCACCCTCTGTTGGGTTAGCACGGGGATATACGGTTTTACTTGTAAAATAAAACAGCGCCGCAAGCACGCTATCCATGGCATCGGTATTGGCCGCGACAACATCGGCGCCCGTTAAACGATGTTCATAAAATTCATTTCTTATCCATGCATGGGCATGATCAAGCGCATCCCGAGCTGCATCCAGAACGGCCGGGCGCATTTCTGATGTTGGCTGATCGCTTTTTGCAATTTTAGAAAGGGCGTCTGCAAACCCCGCCATTGCAACACTAGGGGGTGCAACATCTGGTTTAGACGAGGTGGAAACAAGATCGGTCATAAGCCCCTGTATAAGGTTAATCCGGTCGTATTAATAGGTGCCCTTGTCCCAACGCTCAAATGCTTCCGTCACCACCGGGAAGGGACTCCAGGGCGTTGGCGGGTTCATGGGCATGGCACCGCGATGCAAATACTCCGGCGTTAATTCTGACAAATTATTGATTCCCAAAAGGCCCATGGTCACGGTGATTTCTGCTTCCAGAATTTCAAAGGCCCGCACCAGCCCCTCTTCACCACCCGCTGCCAATGCCCAGCCCTGAAGCTTGCCCACAGCAATAGTGGTTGCACCCAAAGCCAGCGCCTTGATCATGTCCGATCCACGCACAAAAGCGCCATCAACGATAATTTCTTTTTTGCCTTTGGCCACCGATGCCACTTCTTCCAGTGCCTCAATGGCCCCACGCCCATGGTCAAGCTGCCGTCCGCCATGGTTCGATACCCACAACACATCAACACCACGGTCTATCGCAATTTGCGCATCTTCTTTTGTGGCGATGCCTTTTACGATGACGGGCAGCCCTGAATATTTTTTACAATGTTCAACAAAATCCCATGTCAGAGAAGAGCGAAATTTCCATTCCGCATCGGGATCAATGCCTTCAAGGTTTGCCCGTTGAACAAAGGTCCGGCGGTTAAACCGATTATACTGATCCCGTTCGCGGCGGCCGTAATGGGCAACATCGGCCGTGATAACCAATGCATCAAACCCTGCCGCAACCACACGATCCAGGGTGCGTTCCACCCAATCCATATCGCCACGCACATATAACTGAAACATTTTTGGGCCCTCTACCGATGCCGCACATTCTTCAAGCCGTGGGTTGGACATAATTGAAATGGTCGCCATTGAGCCAAAGGTTTCCATGGCCTTCATCACCGGAAGGTTGCCGCCGGGGTCCATCATGTGCAGCGATCCAATGGGCGCGCAAATCACCGGAATCCGCAATTTATGCCCCATAAAGGTCGATGTTGCATCGGGCGTTGCCACGTCAATTAGAACACGGGGACGAAAGGCAATTGTATCGAGTGCGTAACGATTGCGTTTCAGGGTTGTTTCAGATTCACCCCCGCCCGATAAAAAATCCCACACGGCAGGCGATAGCCTTTTTTTGGCCTCGATGATGATTTCCTGCTGGGTCGCTGCTTTTTTAATATCGTCCACTGCAATTTCTCCTGAATATTCCCCGGTCTTTATAATCCGGATTTGTCGTACAGATTTTAATCGGTTATCAAGTTATGGATACAGGATAAAGTGCCATAGAAAAAGCCTGTGCAATGATAACAAAAAATCAGGGGAGCCTGCATGAACGCTGTGACCGAACCATTGGCCACCCGTGCCGCAATCCTGGAGACGCCAAAAGCAAGGGTCGGCATCATCATTCCGTCATCCAATCGGTTGGCAGAACCCCAGTTGCGCCACTATCTCCCTGCTGAAATTGGTCTCCATACCACCCGGCTGCGCATGACCGGGCCGTGGCACAAGCCCCTTGGGGAAATTCATGACGCCATCAAACAAGCCGCAGGCGCGCTTAATGATTCCAAATGTGATGTCATTGTCTTCAATTGCACCGGGGGCGCCATGGCCGACGGCCCGGAAGAAGAGACGCGCGTCCTTGAACTGATTGCCGAAGAAACAGACGCCGAAGCAATGTCCACCGGCGAAGCGGTCGTCGATGCGTTGCGCGCGGTGGCCATCAAATCCATGGTCTTGGTCACGCCCTATGTTCAGAGCACCAATGATGCCGAAAAGATTTATCTGGAAAGCCTGGGCTTTGAGGTGTTGAACGACATCGCGCTGGGACTGGGCGGGGGCAATTTTTATATCCACGTGCCCCCTGAAAAATGGCTGGAAACCACGGAAAAGGCCCTGATGGGGGCGGGCAGTGATGCAGATGGTGTGTTTTTATCGTGCACCAACACCACCCAGATTGAAATCATTCCGATTGCGGAACAAAAATTTGGCCGGCCTTGCATTAATTCCAATCAGGCCGTTATCTGGGCCGCCCTAAACCGCATCCGGGCCCGAAAAGGGCAGGACAGTGATTCTATCGCCAAACCCCAGGGTCTTGGCAAACTCTTTGATATTTAACCGTTAATTTAAGGAAGGCATCCAAAAAATGGCGCAAACAATGAACAACTCCCGTGTCGCCATCGTCACCGGCGCAAGCCGGGGCATGGGCCGTGAAATGGCAGAAGCAATCATCGAAGCGGGCGGCCGCGCAGGCCTGTTAAGCCCCGATGTCGATGAACTGAACGCCACGGTCAAAGAAGTCAGTGACCGTTATGGCGCGGGCAAGGCCCTGGCCCTGCCATACAGCATTTCAGATTATAGCCAGTGTGAACGCGCCCGCGATGACACGCTGGAAGCCTTCGGTGATCTGCACATGGTGGTCAACAACGCTGCCCTTGGCCAATTGAATGTTGTTCCAAAGGGTGCTCCTGACACATCAATCAATTTTTGGGAAACCGACCCCAAACGCTGGGCCCAGGTGATCGATGTCAATGTCTGTGGCACTTATTACATGTGCCGCGCCATCACCCCGCACATGCTCGAACAAGGCTGGGGCCGTATTGTGAATGTCACCACGTCACTGGGCACCATACAGCGCAAAGGCAATGCCCCTTACGGGCCATCCAAAGGCGCCATTGAGGCCGAAACCTTAATCTTTGCTCAGGAACTTGAAGGAACCGGGGTGACGTCTAATTCCCTGATCCCCGGCGGTGCGGCGGCAACGGCATTTGTGCCAAAGAATTTTCTGACAGAACGAAAATTGGTGGACCCTGCCGTTATGCGCCGCCCCATCCAATGGCTGGCGTCGGATTTATCTGATAATCAGACCGGCGGGCGTTATGTCGGGATGAACTGGGATGAAGCCCTTGACCCTAATGAAAGCGCCGCAGGTGCGCTGGAAGCGCCGGTCTATCTGGCCCCTGCAGGGAAACAACAATCGTCAAGAGAATGGGATAAAAAATAATCAGGTCTGATCTTTGTCGGCCATCAACCCAACCAATTTATAGGCGAGTTCCAGTGCTTCCTTCGGGCTCAGCTCATCGGGGTTGATGGACCTGAGTGCTGCTTCCAGGGCACTTTCTTTGGGCAGGGTGCTGGAAGCTTTGGGCATCGCTGCAAACAAAGGCAAGTCATCTGAAAGCCTGGAAACCGTGTCTGCTTTTTCGCTGTCTTCCAAGGCACCCAGAACTTCTTCTGCACGATCAAGGGCGGTAACCGGCAAACCTGCCAACCGCGCAACATGAATGCCATAGGAACGGTCCGCCGTACCCGGGGCAACTTCGTGCAGAAACAAAACCTCGCCCTGCCATTCCTTGACCTGCATGGCGTGGTTCGACAGGCCCGAAAGGCTTCCTGAAAGCTGGGTTAGTTCATGGTAATGGGTGGCAAACAGGCCGCGGCTTTTATTTACTTCGTGCAAATGTTCAATGGTCGCCCAGGCAATGGACAACCCATCAAAGGTTGCCGTGCCCCGACCGATTTCGTCGAGAATAACCATTGCGCGTGGACCGGCCTGATTAAGAATGGTTGCGGTTTCCACCATTTCGACCATGAAGGTGGATCGGCCCCGGGCAAGATCATCTGCCGCCCCCACCCGGGAAAACAACCGGTCAACAATGCCAATATGGGCGCCGTCAGCGGGCACAAAACACCCGATTTGGGCAAGGATCGCAAGCAACGCATTTTGCCGAAGGAAGGTCGATTTGCCCGCCATGTTTGGGCCGGTCAGCAGCCACAGACGACTGGCAGGCGCCAGATCATCAGATGCACCATTGCCCGGTGACAGATCACAATCATTGGGCACAAATTCGGACTCGCCCGCACGACGTAGCGCATCTTCGATAACAACGTGACGCCCTTTGGTGATCTTGAAGTCGAAACTATTATCAACAATTGGGCGCACATAGCGTCCATCGCGGGCCAGTTCCCCAAAGCCTGCGGCGATATCGAACCAGGCAAGGGCCCGGGCAGCGAGGGCGATGTGTTCTGCCCTTGCACACACGGCCGCAATAAGGCGATCAAAAATTTCTATTTCCTGGGCCATGAACCGCACGCCCGCGCGGGCGATCCGGGTTTCAAGTTCAACCAGTTCATCGGTGTTAAACCGAACGGCAGAGGCCAGGGTTTGGCGGTGATGGAAGAAATGATCCATCTCATCAAGGGTCACGCCCGGGTCCCTGTCGGGGCCTTTGGCCGACATCATGGCATCGGCCTGGCCGGGGCGCGCCTCAATGAAATATCCCAACACGTTGTTGTGGCGCACCTTCAGGTTGGCAATGCCCGTGCATTCCCTATAATCACGTTCCAGCCCGGCAATCAAACGGCGGCTTTCGTCTCTTAATTTTCGGGTTTCATCAAGGGCAGCATCAAAACCCTGGGCAATGAACCCGCCATCGCGGGTAAAGAATGGCAGGTCTTCGGCCAGTGCCTTTCGCAACAACCCCGTCAATTCGCCATGTTCACCAAGATCGTGCAGCCATTGGTTTACCAGCGGCGGCAAAGGTGCCAAATCACTGCTGGCAGCATTACCCGTATCGAGGGCCGCAACCAGTTTCATGGCCGCATCAAGCCCATTGCAAATGGCTGCCAGATCCCGTGGCCCTGCACGCCCGACGGTAATGCGCGCAAGGGCACGTTCTATATCGGGACTGCCCGAAAGCGATGCCGCCACAGTTTTGCGGGGGCCTTGGGTATGGCCTTCATCATCGACAAACCACGCAATCCCATCAAGGCGATCGTTAATTGCTTTTGGGTCTGTCAGGGGGGCCGCCAACAACATGCCTAACAATCTGCCGCCGGCACTGGTGCGAGTGCGATCGATGGCGTCAATCAAACTGCCCCGACGCGTGCCTGATGCGCTGATGGTTAATTCCAGATTGCGCCGGGTTTGGGCATCGATCTCCATGATCGCGCCCTCGGCAATTTGGCGCGGGGGCTGCAACCGGGGAAATGATCCCTTTTGGGTCAGTTCGATGTAATCCACCAAGGCCCCGGCAGCCGCAAGTTCGGCACGACCAAACGTGCCAAACCCGTCCAGATCATCGACACCAAAAAACCGTTCAAGCCGCCGGGCACCATTTTGTGAATCAAACAAACTGGATGGCTGGAGCGTGATGGCGGTTTCTGTTTCTTCTCCCGCCCGCTGCAGGCCCTGGGCCATATCCGGTTTTGTTGAAAGCCGGTCTGAGACCAGCAATTCGCCCGGTTTAATGCGAGCAATGGTTGCGGCAAGGGATGACGGTTCCAGTCGCTGGGTCAGAAAATCGCCGGTGGAAATATCAAGCCATGCAAGGCCCAGAACCCCTTCCGCTTCTGCCAGGGCTGCCAGAAAATTATTGCTGCGCTGGTCCAGAAGGGTTTCTTCCGTCAAGGTTCCCGGCGTGATCAAGCGCACAACATCCCGGGCGACCACTGATTTTGCCCCCCGTTTTTTGGCTTCACTGGGGTCTTCCATCTGTTCGCAAACGGCGACCTTAAACCCGCCCTTGATCAATTTAGCCAGGTAGTTATCTGCCGAATGAACCGGGACACCACACATGGGGATATCTTCGCCCTGATGCTTGCCCCGGTGGGTCAGGGCAATATCCAGTGCCTTTGATGCGGCATGGGCATCATCAAAGAAAAGCTCGTAGAAATCCCCCATCCGGTAAAAAAGCAGACTATCGGGATGATCCTTCTTGATCCCAAGATATTGCACCATCATGGGAGTCACAGGCGCATCAGAGGCCACAGAAGCTACTGAGGCCTTATCAGAACCCTTGCCTAAACCTTGGCCAATCCGCTGTTTTTCTGCTGTATTTAGTGCCTTTTTTGACACGCTTTAAGCCTCCCCACCCTTTAAACCCCTGAATTTTTGCGGGCAATCCAGCTTATCATAGCGGGGGCTTCGGTTATAGTTCGTCCTTGGCAATTGAGAAAAACCCGGTAAGTTCCCATCATCTTGGTTCTTCGGAGCTAAATCGGAATAGAAAATACAGTGCCGAAATTTGAACAAATCGGCAGAAAAGGGAGATCATGTCAGACGATTCGGACCGGGTTTTGGATCAGGAGGCGCTTGCCTTCCACATGCAAGGGCGCCCAGGAAAAATTGAAATTACCCCAACCAAGCCGCTGGTCACCCAGCGTGACCTGTCCCTTGCCTATTCCCCGGGGGTCGCTGCACCCTGTCTTGCCATTGCTGAAGACCCCTCTAAAGCGTTCGATTACACGGCACGGGGCAATATGGTCGCGGTCATTACAAACGGCACCGCAGTTTTAGGGCTTGGCAATCTGGGCGCGCTGGCATCAAAACCGGTCATGGAGGGTAAATCCGTCCTGTTCAAACGGTTTGCCGATATCGATGCCATCGATCTTGAACTCGACACCACCGATGTTGATGAGTTCGTCAATGCGGTGCGTTATTTGGGCCCCAGTTTCGGCGGCATCAACCTTGAAGATATCAAAGCACCGGAATGTTTCATTATTGAACAGCGCCTGCGCGAAATTATGGATATTCCAGTGTTTCACGATGACCAGCACGGCACTGCGATCATCGCCGCAGCCGGGCTTTTAAATGCGCTGGATGTAACGGGACGCAACATCAAAAACATCAAGATGGTGGTGAACGGGGCAGGGGCCGGTGCCATTGCCTGCGTTGAACTGGCAAAAAGCATCGGGGTGCCCCATGAAAACGTCATCATGTGCGATACCGCAGGGGTTATTTATCAGGGCCGCGAAGAACGCATGAACCAATGGAAATCTGCCCATGCGGTCCCCACCAAAGCGCGCACCCTGGCTGATGCCATGAAAGGGGCCGATGTGTTTTTTGGTCTTTCCGTCAAGGGCGCCGTCAGCGCAGACATGGTCAAATCCATGGGCAAAAAACCCATCATCTTTGCCATGGCCAACCCGGACCCCGAAATCAAACCCGAAGAAGCCCGTGCCGTCCGCCCCGATGCCATCATTGCAACAGGACGGTCCGATTACCCCAATCAGGTCAACAACGTCCTGGGCTTTCCCTATATTTTCCGTGGTGCGCTGGATGTCCGGGCCCGGGCCATCAACGATGAAATGAAAGTTGCCGCCGCCCATGCGCTGGCAGCCCTTGCCCGTGAAGATGTCCCCGATGAAGTATCCACCGCCTATCAGGGTGCTGAAATGCGCTATGGCCCTGAATATCTGATTCCGGTGCCTTTCGATCCCCGCCTGATTTCAGCCATTTCCCCCGCCGTGGCACAGGCCGCCATGGATACGGGTGTTGCAGAGCTGCCCATTGAGGACATGGCGGAATACAAAACCCGGCTTTCAGGAAGGCTGGACCCCACAGCGGACGCACTTCATCTGATTTCGCGCGAAGTCCGCGCAAATCCGCGCCGCGTGGTGTTTGCAGAAGGCGAAGAAGAAAAAGCCATTCGCGCCGCAGCCGCCTTTAAGGCAACGGGCTATGGCACGCCAATCCTGGTCGGCTATGAAGACAGAATTTTGGAAACCATGAAACGCCTTGGCATTGCCAACGCACAAGATTTTGAAATTTCCAATGCCGGAAAATTAAATCGCTCCAAGGAATTTACCGATTTTATGTTTGAACGGCTGGCACGCCGCGGCATGCTGTATCGCGATTGCCAGCGTTTGGTTAATCAAGATCGCAATATTTTTGCCGCCTGTATGGTTGCCCATGGTGATGCCGATGCCATGGTAACCGGCCTGACGCGATCCTCATTTGTGTGCCTGAACGATGTCCGCCGAGTTTTGGACCCGCGCCCGGGTGAGCGCGTGTTCGGACTGACCATGCTGATTACCCCCGGGCGCACCGTTTTCATCGCCGACACCTCCGTTCATGAAGTGCCCAATCAGGTAGAACTGGCTGATATCGCCATGCAAGCCGCCGCCAAGGCGCGCCAATTGGGACACACGCCAAGGGTTGCGTTGTTGTCTTTTTCAACGTTTGGTGAGCCCCTTCGCGACAACGGTAAACGCATCCGCGAAGCGGTGGATATTCTGGACAGTCGCAAGGTTGATTTTGAATATGATGGGGAAATGGCCGCAGACGTGGCGCTTGATCCGGAATTGATGCGCCAGCATTATCCCTTCTGCCGTCTATCAGGACCCGCCAACATCTTGATTATGCCGGCCCTTGATCCTGCCAATATTTCATCAAAATTGATGCAGGAACTGGGCGGCGGTACAGTGATTGGGCCGTTGTTGTTGGGCCTGGAAAAACCGGCCCAGATTGTCCAAATGGGAACAACCGTTTCCCAAATGGTGACCTTGGCTGCCCTTGGGGTTCACGAATCCCTCCACAACGACTAGGCACCAGTTTACAAAACAGGAGTGCTTTTCCAAATCATGGCAAGACGCACACCTTCTCTTACAAAGCTTTTACCGGCAGCGCTTGTTTTTGCAGCCCCGGGATGGGCCGTTCTGGCCGTCCTTGGCCTGGGCGGATTCCTCACACCTTTTTTGGCACTTATGGCGGCAGGCGCATGTTTTTTAATCGCGGCCTTGATTGCAGCGCCCATCGTTGGTGATCTTGATGCTTTGGCCGAATATGGCGATGCATTGGCGCGCAATACCTTGCCGCCTGAGCCCGCGCTTTCGGGCTGGAGCGATAGCGCAGAACTGGCCGCCCGGTTCAGAAGAATTGCCCGCGAATGGCAACGCAACGCGCAATCTTTAAAAGGTGGCACCATTTCCAGCCAAACGGTTTTCGACAGCCTGCCCCAGCCGTTGCTGCTACTGGATCAGGACCGAAAAGTATTACAGGCAAACCGCACGGCACGAACCTTAATTGGCACAGACCCAACAGGCACCGATCTTGCCGGGGCCATTCGTGATCCAGCCGTTCTGGCGCTGGCCGATGATGTCCTTGCTGGACAAGAGATAGAAGCCGTCAGCCTGACCCTGCAAGGGGCCACGAAAATGTATTTTTCTGTCCATATCGTGCCGCTGAGTTCCCAAACCGAAACACCCACCGACAAAACCGAAATACCCCATGGTGGGGCGGCGGCACTTGTGGTGCTTTATGATCTGACTGAGCGCCGCATGGCCGAACAAATGCATGTCGATTTTATTGCCAATGCCAGCCACGAACTCCGCACGCCACTGGCATCTCTTGTTGGTTTTATTGAAACCCTGCGCGGCCCGGCGCGCTCGGATGAAGACGCACAGGAAAAATTCTTGGGCCTGATGGCATCCCAGGCCAGCCGCATGGGCCGATTGGTGGAAGACCTTTTGTCCCTGTCTGCCATTGAATTGGCCGAACACACCCAACCCAGTGACCGTGTCGATCTATCTGAAATCCTTGGCGATATCGCGGAAGGGCTGAAACTGGAAGCAGAAACAAAAGACATGGTCTTGGTGCAGGATTTTGCGCCGGACCTGCCAAAAATTGTTGGGGACAAAGACCAGTTGACCCAGCTGTTCCAAAACCTGATCGACAATGCCATTAAATATGGCGCGCCCAAAAGCGACGTCAAAATTCATGCCCATCCCATAACGGGTGCCCAGAGCGGGTATGTGCAAATTGATGTCATCGATCAAGGAGACGGCATTGGCACAGAACACCTGCCACGCCTGACGGAGCGCTTTTACCGGGCCGATGCCGCCCGTTCACGGGCGATTGGTGGCACCGGGCTTGGCTTGGCAATCGTCAAACACATCACAACGCGCCACCGGGGCACCCTTGATATTTCCAGCGCGCCAAACAAAGGCAGCACCTTTTCCGTCCGTTTGCCGATAAATTTGGAAAAATAGCCCTCCCTGTAACATTGCTGTCACGGTCTTGTATTATCTCTATCTCCATAGATTGATATGGAGTGATCAGAAGATGTCATTTGGAAATTTAACCGCCGCAGCCGCTACCACAGCCACTGTCGCTTTCATTGGCCTTGCCGTTTTTGCCGGCACTGCAGTGGCGCGGGATCAAATTCATATTGTTGGATCATCCACCGTTTTTCCCTTTTCCGCGAAAGTCGCTGAACAGTTTGGTAAAACGACAAAATTCAAGACCCCCGTTGTTGAAAGCACCGGATCGGGTGGGGGGTTGAAATTATTTTGTGCTGGCGTTGGCGTTCGCCACCCAGACATCACGAATTCTTCACGACGCATCAAACAATCCGAAGTGAAACGCTGCGGCAAAAATGGCGTGAACGCCATTACGGAAGTTAAAATTGGTTTTGATGGCATTGTTATTGCCAATGCGCGCAAGGGAAAGCCCATGGCGCTGAGCTTGAAACAGATTTTCATGGCCCTTGCCAAAGACGTCCCCATTAAGGGCAAGCTCACAAAAAACCCGTATAAAACCTGGAATCAAATCAACCCTGCCTTGCCCGCAACCCGGATTGAGATTTTAGGGCCGCCGCCCACATCAGGCACGCGGGATGCCTTTGTTGAACTGGCAATGGAAGGGGGCGCAAAGACATTCCCATCGCTTGCTTTCCTTCGCAAAAAAAATAAACGGGCCTTCAAAAATGTCGCCCATACCCTTCGCGAAGATGGTGCCTTTATTGAAGCCGGTGAAAATGACAACTTGATCGTCCAGAAATTAGAAGCCAATCCGGCTGCCCTTGGCATTTTCGGGTTCAGCTTTCTGGACCAGAACCGGGACAAGGTTCGCGGCAACACCATCGGTGGCGTGACCCCAAGTTTTGAAAACATTGCCGATGGTAAATATTCCATTTCACGGTCGCTCTATTTTTACGTCAAAGTAGCCCATGTTGGAAAAATTCCGGGCATCAAGGCGTTTATAAAACAGTTCACATCCGCCAAAGCCTGGGGCGATACCGGCTATCTGACAGACAAAGGCTTGATTCCCCTGTCCAGAAAAGGGCGGCGCAAAATGGCAAAGGATGCCCGCGCGATGAAACCGCTTTCCATCAAAGGCAACTAGAGAAGGCATCGCATTCATGAATGCAGCCACCTTAACTGGCACAATTTTACTTCTGGCAATGGCCGGATTTTACATGGGACGCGCACGTTCGCTGCAAACAGCGGGGGGTGATGCCAAAAAATTGCATTCCCTGCCGGGCTATCACGGCACCTATGTGGCATTTTGGGCCGGGCTGCCCGCACTTGGCATTTTGGGGCTTTGGGTGGGCATTGAGCCCTTTATTATCAAGCAGTTAGTGATTAGTGGCCTGCCTGCGGATATGCAGACGTTGCCTCAAAACCGTTTGGCGCTTTTGTATAATGACATCCAGAATATCGCTGTCGGAGCATCTAGCAGCAAGCCCGATGCCGTTTTGCGTGGTGCAGCCGATCATTATTCAACCCTTCGCGCCACCGGCATCATGGCCATAAGTGCGCTGACATTGGGCATGGGTGCTATTGGCCTCGCCATCACACGGGCACGCATTGCCCCAGCATTGCGGACCCGCCCGCGGGTTGAACGGCTGATCATGGTCTTGCTGATTATCAGTTCTACGCTGGCGGTGTTCACCACCATTGGCATTGTGCTCAGTTTAATTTTCGAATCCCTGCGCTTTTTTGAACACGTGTCTCTCAATGAATTTCTGTTTGGCCTGCAATGGTCCCCTCAAACGGCGATGCGCGCCGATCAGGTGGGCTCCAGTGGCAGTTTTGGTGCCGTGCCTGTGTTCACGGGGACCTTGTTGATCACCGCCATTGCCATGTTGGTGGCAGGCCCCATCGGGTTAATGTCAGCCATTTATATGGCGGAATATGCCAGTCCGACGGCACGGGGCATTCTGAAACCCGCGCTGGAAATTTTGGCAGGCATTCCAACGGTCGTGTTCGGATTTTTTGCCGCCCTGACCGTGGCCCCTGCCATCCGGGATGCGGGGGCATCCTTGGGGTTAAGTGTCGCATCGGAAAGTGCGCTGGCGGCCGGGGTGGTCATGGGCATCATGATTATCCCCTTTGTGTCTTCGCTGTCCGATGATGTGATTAACGCCGTGCCCCAATCCTTGCGCGATGGTTCTTACGCCATTGGTGCCACCCGATCTGAAACCATCAAAAAGGTCATTATCCCCGCTGCCTTGCCGGGCATTGTGGGATCGTTCCTTTTGGCCATATCCCGGGCCATTGGCGAAACCATGATCGTTGTCATGGCCGCTGGTCTGGCCGCAAAGCTGACGGCCAACCCCTTGGAGGCCGTGACCACGGTCACGGTCCAGATTGTGACGTTATTGGTCGGTGATCAGGAATTTGATTCGCCAAAAACCCTGGCAGCCTTTGCCCTTGGGTTGGCCCTGTTTTGCATCACGCTAGCGCTTAATCTGATTGCGCTGAAGATTGTGCGTAAATACCGGGAGGAATACGAATGAGTAATCTTTCCAAACGCCACGCATCTGAAAAGCGCTTTCGCATTTACGGTATTGCCGCCATTGGGGCTGCCGTCTTGGCGATGGTGGTTTTGATCGGCACCATTACGGTGCGCGCCATTCCGGCGTTCGTCACCACAGAAATCAGTATGGATGTTTTCTTTGATCCTGAAATCATTGATCCTGAGAAAACCGGCAAACGCGAAGAATGGCTTCAGGCCGATTACAACGCCATGGTTTTACAGTCCCTGCGAAAAATCTTCCCCCGTGTGCGCAACCGCCGTGACCGGCGAAATCTTTTAAGGATCATGAGTTCCGGCGGCGGCGATCGTTTGCGCAATATGGTGGTGTCCCAACCCGCCATTATCGGCAAAACAATGACTGTTGCCATGCCCGCATCCGATGACATCGACATGCTGATGAAAGGAAAAATCAGCAGGGATGTGCCAGAAGATGCCCGCCGCCTTTCCAATAAACAATTGAAATGGCTGGATGCCCTTCAGGCCAAGGGGCACGTTCACACCACCTTTAACACGCAGTTTTTCACCTCAGGGGATTCCCGTGAACCGGAACTAGCCGGCATCTGGGCCAGCGTCGTTGGTTCGGTGCTGACCCTGACCATCACCTTGCTTTTGTCTTTTCCCCTGGGCGTTTCAGCGGCCATTTATCTTGAGGAATTTGCGCCTAAAAATCGTTGGACCGATTTAATCGAGGTCAACATCAATAATTTGGCTGCTGTGCCATCCATTGTTTTTGGCCTTTTAGGTCTTGCGGTTTTCCTCAGTTTCTTTGGATTGCCCCGTTCCGCACCCTTGGTGGGTGGCTTTGTTTTGGCGCTGATGACGTTGCCAACCATCATCATTACAGCCAGGGCCGCCATGGGCGCCGTGCCGCCATCCATCCGCGAAGCCGCTGTGGGGCTTGGGGCATCGCCGCTTCAAGTGGTGAGCCATCATGTATTGCCGCTGGCCATGCCCGGCATTTTAACCGGGTCCATTATCGGCATGGCCCGGGCCCTTGGTGAAACCGCACCATTGTTAATGATTGGCATGGTCGCCTTTATCGTTGATATTCCAAAGAGTTTTACAGACACCGCAACCGTATTGCCGGTGCAGGTCTATCTTTGGGCCGACAGTCCGGAACGGGCCTTTGTTGAAAAAACTGCCGCTGCCACCCTGGTTTTGATTATCTTCCTTATCGCCATGAACGGGCTCGCGGTATACTTACGCAAGAAATTCGAACGCCGCTGGTAAATCAAGAGGACCCCATGCCCAACACAACAACACCCATTTCCATGACCGGCCCCTCTGTCAAAGCGGCCCCCAATGGCGCGCCCGGACCTGTAAAACTGGAAACCCGTGGACTGGATGTTTTTTACGGCGATAAACAGGCGTTGTTTTCCGTGGACCTCGCCATGCCCGAACATGAAATCACGGCATTGATCGGCCCGTCGGGTTGCGGAAAATCCACCTTTTTGCGTTGCCTCAATCGCATGAATGACACCATTGCCACCTGCGCCATCAGCGGCGAAGTTCTGGTCGATGGCCAAAATATTTATGATCGCGAACTGGATGTGGTGGAGTTACGCCAACGCATTGGCATGGTCTTTCAAAAACCCAACCCCTTCCCCAAATCCATTTATGAAAATGTTGCCTATGGGCCACGCATTCATGGTTTTGCTGCATCCAAAAGCGAATTGGATGAAATTGTCTTTACCTGTCTTGAAAAAACAGGGTTACTGGAAGAAGTTCGTGACCGATTGGATGCCACCGGAACATCGCTGTCGGGCGGCCAACAACAGCGCCTTTGTATTGCCCGTGCGATTGCCGTCAATCCTGATATCATTTTGATGGATGAACCCTGTTCGGCGCTGGACCCAATAGCAACGGCACGTATTGAAGAATTGATGGAAGACTTGCGGGGGAATTACACCATCGTCATCGTCACCCATAACATGCAACAAGCCGCACGCGTTTCCCAACATACGGCTTTCTTCCATCTTGGACATCTGGTGGAATGGGGAGACACTGAACAGATTTTTACAAGCCCTGCCCAGGAACGGACACAGGGTTATATAACCGGTCGCTACGGCTGAACCAGCCATAAGGAAGTTTGCTATGTCTTCAGAACATATCGTCAAATCCTATGATGAAGAACTGAACCATCTGAATGAAAACATTCTGAAGATGGGTGGATTAGCCGAAGCCCTTTTGGCGTCTGCCATCGAATCAATTTCACAACGCGATCCAGAGCTTGCCGCCGTCACGGTGCGTGAAGACCGCAAGATTGATGAAATAGAAGCCGAGATTGACCAACAGGTCATCCGTCTTTTGGCGTTGCGCCAGCCCATGGCCAGAGATTTGCGCAACATTGTCGGCGCATTAAAAATGGCCCCCGACATTGAACGGGTGGGCGATTATGCCGCCAATGTCGCCAAGCGCGCCATTCCCCTTTGTGATTTCCCCCCAGCCAAATCCATATCCACCGTGCCGCGCATGGGCAAAATCGTCCAGCATATGATCAAGGATGTTTTGGATGCCTTCACCGAAGGCAACGCCGAAAAAGCCAAGGAAGTCTGGGCGCGCGATGAAGAAGTGGATGATCTGTACGATGGCATGTTCCGAGAACTTTTGACCTATATGATGGAAGACCCCCGCAATATCACGCCGTGTACCCACCTGATGTTCATTGCCAAGAATATCGAGCGCATCGGCGACCACATCACCAATGTTGCCGAAACCATCTATTACATGGTGGAGGGTGAAAGACTGGAAGAATTAAGGCCCAAGGGAGGGGATTCGGCCAGTCTGTTTGTTGTGACCCCGGAAGATTTAAAAAAGCCGGAATAGGAAAATGCCAAACGAACACGGGCCAAACAAACAAAGATCCTCTGTCCTTGTCGTCGAAGACGAAGCCGATATCGCTACCTTGATACAATACAATCTGGACAGGGCCGGTTTTGATGTCACCACGGCCATGGATGGCGAAGAAGCATTGTTGATCACCCGGGAACAGCGTTTTGATCTGATCCTTCTGGACTGGATGCTGCCGCTGGTTTCGGGCATCGAGATATGTCGCCAATTGCGCCAAAGGCCTGACACCAAAGGCGTCCCCATCATCATGCTGACAGCGCGGGGTGAAGAAAACGCCCGAATTCAGGGATTAAATGCAGGTGCGGATGACTATGTCACCAAGCCATTTTCGCCCAAGGAACTGATCGCGCGCATCCATGCCGTGCTACGGCGAGCCAACCCGACGCTTTCCGAAGACGTTCTAACCTATTTGGACATCACCATGGACACAGGGACACAGCGGGTCACACGCAATGGCACTGCGATTGATTTGCGCCCGGCGGAATTTAAATTGCTGCATCATTTTATGGGCCAGCCGGGTCGTGTGTTCAGCCGCGAACAATTGCTGGATGCCCTATGGCATGACGAAGGCGAGATCGAAGCCCGCACCGTTGACGTCCACATTCGGCGGCTGCGCAAGGCACTGAGCATGGATGGAGCTGCACCTGATGTTATTCGCACCGTCCGATCAAGCGGATACGCGCTGGATCATCCCCACGCCTAAAACGATGGCGCTTTAATCTGCTTCGCTGTCGAACATTTCCGGTCGGCGCATCATCCAGAGCAGAATTAAAAGCCCGGGCACCGCGCACACGGCCGATGTGACAAAAAACCAAAACCAATCAAGGCGTTCTGCAAGCCAGCCGCCGCCAGAGGACAACACCGTTCGCCCAACGGCAGCAAGGGATGAGAACAACGCATATTGTGTGGCCGTGAAATCAAAATGGCAAAGCCTGGAAAGATAGGCAACGAAGGCCGCCGTGCCCATGCCGCCGGAAATATTTTCAATGCCGACCGTCAGGGCCAAAAGCCCCATGTCGGCACCCACAGACGCCTGAACCGCAAACATCAGATTGGAAAGCATCTGTAGCCCGCCACACCACAACAGGGCCGGGAACAGGCCATAACGGAGCACCACAACCCCGCCTGCCACGGCCCCGATTAAGGTTGCCCCAATGCCAAAAACTTTGGTCACAGAAGCGATGGCAGAAAGAGAAAATCCAATGGAGACAAAAAACGTATTGGCCATAACCCCGGCCACGGCGTCGCCAAATTTATAAAGCACGATAAATAACAACACCGCCATCCAACCGGGGCGTTTCAGAAAATCTGCAAAGGGCGCCACAACGTGATCGGCCATCCAGCGATTAAGGTTTGTTTGCCTGCTTTCTTTTTTCAGATAGGCCGCTGATTGTTTTGGCTCTGACGATAACAAGATGGCCAAAAGCCCAACCCCCATGCCAAGCCCCATGACGCTATAGGCTGCCGGCCATCCAAATGCATCGGCGATATAAAGCGCGCCCGCACCAGAAACCAACATACCAACCCGGTACCCAAGCTGTACCGCAGCGGCGCCTGCCCCCTGTTCCCGAGCAGCCAGAATTTCCACGCGGTAGGCATCAATCACAATGTCCTGGGTTGCCGATAAAAAGGCCACCATCAGGGCCAAAAGGGCCGTGTGTCCAATATCCGTCACGGGATTGGTCAGGCCCAGGGCGATGATGGTTGGGAACAACAAAAGCTGAGATGTCACCATCCAGCTGCGACGCCGGCCCAGACGCCGGGTCAGGATCGGAATTTTCAGCCCGTCAATTAAGGGCGACCATAAAAATTTTAATGCATACGGAAGCCCCATAAGGGCAAACAAGCCAATGGTCGTGCGATCAATCCCGGTGCTTGCCAACCAGGCCGACAGGGTTCCGAAGCTGAGCGCCAACGGCAACCCACTGGAAAATCCGAGAACCCCGATCAGGGCCATGCGGGGATCGCGATAAACCGCCACCGCATCGAGCCATCTGCCCATTATCTGTTTCCCCCAGCCGGACTGCGCGCCACCTGAAAATGGGTCCTAGTTATCAAATGCCTTTGCTGCCAGCACGGCCAGGTCGGCCTCAGGCCGGGCACCGTAATGGCTGATTATTTCACCGGAACAAATCGAACCCAGCCGCCCACAATCATGAAGATCGCGGCCCTGGGTCAGGCCATACAAAAATCCTGCTGCATAAAGGTCCCCGGCACCGGTCGTATCGATAATCTTTTCAACAGGTTCTGCATCAATGACATGTATTTCATCCCCTGACACGACAACCGATCCTTTTTCTGAACGGGTCAACGCCGCAATTTGGCAATGCTTTCGAACCTCTTGCAGGGCTTCGTCAAAGTCTTCGGTTTCATACAAGGACAGGATTTCTGATTCGTTTGCGAACAGAATATCGATGTGTTCTTCGACCAGATCAAGAAAGTCCAGACGATGGCGATCAACGCAAAATGGATCAGACAGGGTCAATGCCACCATGTTGCCCGCCTTATGGGCGATTTTTGCCGCCTCCTGAAAAGCCTTCTTGGCCATGGGCGGATCCCACAAATAGCCTTCCAGATAGATCACTTTTGAATCGGCAATCACGGTGGGGTCAATATCACCGGGGTCAAGGGTTGCTGAAACACCAAGATAGGTCTGCATGGTGCGCTGGGCATCGGGTGTCACAAAAATAAGGCATCGGGCTGTGTGTTGGCCGTCTGAGGCGGCGGATGTTTCGAAAGAAACCCCTGCAGCACGAATATCATGGCGAAAAATTCCCCCAAGCTGATCGTCTCTAACCTTGCCAATAAAGGAACCCTTGCCGCCAAGGGCCGATAATCCGGCAATGGTATTGGCAGCCGAGCCACCAGAAGATTCCACCGAAGCGCCCATGCGACCATATAATTCGGCTGCTTCGGTGCCATCAATCAGGGTCATGGTCCCTTTGTTCAGGCTGTTTTCGGAAAGGAATGCATCTTCTGCATGAGCGATGACATCGACAATGGCGTTGCCAATTCCCAAAACATCGAAACGACGTTCCGATACCATTGCATCGACAATTGCCGTGGGTTTTCCGTTGCTCACGTTGATGGTCCCCTTTTATATTTTGAACATGCTGGCTCAGTCGCGAACCATGGCATTGAGTATACATTCCCTGTATCAGGGGGCAAAGCAACAGAATACCTTCTTATAAATTTTCCAATGGTGTGAGAACGATATTATTTCCCGTCATCTATGGGAATGGGGTAATCTAGGCCAACGTTATCTTCTACAAAGGAACACCGTCATGCTAGGCAGCAAAAAGGACGATGATGCAAAAACGACCGGCACCCAAGATGGGGTCAATAAGGCCAATCCCTTGCCGCCGCAAAATTCATCACAGGGGTTAAGCCTGCATAAGCCACTGCCGGCCACTGCCCAAACGGCAAGCACCAGCCGCCTTGCCGACATTCCGGGCATGGGCCCCGCAAGGGGAAGCACCAGGCCCTATGGGTCCGAAGGCAAGACGTTGGTGGTGGGCAGGGAAATTTCTCTCAATGGAGAGATCGCCGCGTGTGATCGCTTGGTCGTTGAAGGCAGGGTTGAAGCTTCGCTGACCGGTTGCCGCAACCTTGATATTGCACAGGGCGGATTATTCAAAGGCAATGCAGAAATTGAAGAAGCTGAAATTTCAGGCCGTTTTGAAGGGAATCTCACGGTCCAGAAACGCCTGCGCATTCGTTCTTCGGGCCATATCAAGGGCAAATTAAAATATGGCCAGATCGAAATTGAAGCAGGTGGGGTCATCTCCGGCGAAGTCCGGTTCATCAGCGACAAAACTGATGCAAAAAGCTGACGATAGCCGAGCGTGACCGTTGCGTAGCCCTGTCCTGACACTATTATTTTTGGCATTTCTTGTTTCGGCCTGTACCAGTGCCACAGATGAACGTGCAACATCCATTGCAAATCCACCCTCTATCCAAAACCCAGCTCTACAATATCCAGATGGCCAGATTGCTTCTATCCCTGCGCTAAAAACATCTGTGAAATCTGGCCAAGTGCCCGTGCAGAATCTTAAAAAATCAATTTTTGCACATTCTCCGGCCAAGCTTTTGGGGCTTAGCAATATAGAAATTACCAAGCTTTTGGGGCCCCCCCATTTCCAGCGCATTGATGACCCCGGGGCGCTATGGCAATACCGAACCCAGCGCTGTATTCTCAATATATTCTTCCACGCCAAGGATGCATTGTATCTGGTTACCCATACTGAATTAAACGCGCGGGGTAATCTGGGCTCAACCCGGCAATGTGCTGAGCAAGCCAAGCACCAAAACGTGCAGGATGCGGGATAAAATACCATGGCCGCCACAAACAACCCTGCGCTGGCGCAGCTAAACCCTTTAAGCCAGAATTTTCCCCTTAAACAGGCATAAATCTGCGACCGGACATTCGTGGCATTTCGGCTTTCGAGCAAGGCATGTGTAGCGCCCATGCAAAATAAGCCAATGATGGGCATGGATCATCCACGTATCCGGAATGCCCTTCACCAATTTTTTTTCAACATCTAACACTGTTTTTCCAGGGGCCAAGCCTGTGCGGTTTGAAACCCTGAAAACATGGGTATCGACCGCCATGGTAGGTTCGCCAAAGGCAATGTTCAAAACCACATTGGCCGTTTTTCGCCCAACCCCTGCAAGGGATTCAAGGGCGGCGCGGTCTTTGGGCACTTTGCCGCCATAATCGCCGATCAGCTTTTCCGAAAGGGAAATAATGTTTTTTGCCTTGGTATTGAACAGCCCAATGGATTTGATATGGCCCACCAATCCCTGAAGGCCAAGGTCAAGCATGGCTTGGGGCGTCTTCACCTTTGCAAACAATGCTTTTGTAGCTTTATTGACCCCGAGATCCGTCGCCTGTGCCGAGAGAACAACCGCCACCAAAAGGGTGTAGTGGTTGACATAGTCAAGTTCCCCCTTGGGTTCGGGATCACGATCCGAAAGACGGCGAAAGAATTCATCGATATCAGTTTTTTTCATATTTTTCATGGCTGTGAGTTTAATGGCTGTTATGCCCGCTGCAAACCCGCAATACTTTGACAGGCTTCCACCAGCACCCTAGATAGAGGCATCGCATGCCCTGTGTGGCCCCTGAATTTCACCTCTAATGGAAACTCTACCTTGGCCGATCGCTATCTTCGTGACTATCTGCTGCTTGTCGGTCTTTCGCTGATTTGGGGGTCGTCTTTTTCCCTGATCCGGATTGCCGTGACCGATGTGCCGCCCATGACCATGACGGCCGTGCGCGTTATCATTGCCGTGATGATGCTGTTTCCCCTTGTACGCCTTTCAGGCCATCGGATGCCAAGCCTTTGGAATAAAGAAGGACGATTGGTTTGGGTCCATTTTCTGGTGATTGGTGTTTTAGGCAATGGCCTGCCCTTTAGCCTTGTCGGGTGGGGCGAGCTGGAAATCAGTTCTTCGCTGGCCGCCATTTTAATCGGTGCCATGCCTGTTTTCACCGTCGTGCTGGCACAGGTTTTCGGGATTGAACGCATCACAAGCTGGAAGACTATGGTTGGCATTGCGGTGGGCTTTTCTGGTCTGATTTTGCTGGTGGGGCCGGCCATTTTAAAAGAACTGGGCGGGGCCACCATCCATGAATTGGCCGTAATCGGTGCAGCCGCCAGTTACGCCGCCACCGCCGTTTACGCCCGCAAACTTGCTGTCCGCCTTCCCGCAGTAACACTGGGGGCGGGAACCATGGCGGCCTCGGCATGCGTCATGATACCCATGGCCTTCATGTTTGAGGCCCCCTGGCAGATGCGGCCCGGTGCAGATGCAATTTGGGCGGTGGCATTTCTAGGCGTTGTTTCAACGGGTCTGGCATCTGTGGTTTATTTCAGACTGTTGGCATCAACAGGGCCTACCTTCACATCCATGATCAATTACCTGATCCCCCTGATCGGCGCAGGCCTGGGCGTCTTGTGGCTTGGGGAAACCGTTGGGTTCTATGAATTGCTGGCCTTGGCATTGATCATTGGTGGTGTTGCACTCGTGCGGCAACGCGCGGACTAAAGTGAGGGCGGCAACGCGCGGACTAAAGTGAGGGCGGATTAGGCCCTTATGACTTAAAACCCAAAACGTCTTGCATGGAATAGAGCCCGGCTGGTTTTCCCGCTGCCCAAAGGGCTGCACGGGCGGCACCACGGGCAAAGATTTCACGCCCGCCCGCTTTGTGGGTTATTTCAATGCGTTCTGCCATGCCCGCAAACATCACCGTGTGATCGCCAACCACATCCCCGCCACGCAGACTGGCGAAGCCAATGGCGCCCGGGGCACGGGCGCCTGAAATACCATCGCGACCCCGTTCTGAGACTGCATCCAGATTGACGCCGCGACCAAGGGCTGCCGCCTTACCAAGGCCAAGGGCGGTACCTGATGGCGAATCCACCTTGTGGCGATGATGCATTTCAACAATTTCGATATCAAATTCTTCACCCAAAACCCGGGCTGTCTGTTCCACCAATGCCATGGCCAGATTGACCCCAACAGAAAAATTCGGCGCCTGAACAATGGCCACTTTTTTAGAAGCCGCCATTATCTTGGCCTGCTGATCCGCATCCAGACCTGTGGTGCCAGTCACCAAAATGGTGCCAGCACTAGCGGCAAGGGCCCCATGATTAACGGTGACGGCTGGAATGGTAAAATCCAAAACGGCATCGGACGTTTCAAACAAAGCGTTTGCATCCTCAAAAAGTTCAACACCCAAGGCATCCATGCCGGCAAGAACGCCAGCATCGTGACCCAACAATGGATGATTTGCACTTTCCGTTGCCGCAACGACCCGACACCCAGCACTTTCAGCCACAGCGCGTGTTAATGCGCGGCCCATGCGCCCAGCAGCGCCAACGATTCCTATGCCTAGATCAGCCATTATCCCGCCCCTTTAATACGGTTACTCAAATGCGCAGGGATTTAAACACGCCCCCGGGAACAGGGGGAAGGTTTTTCCCGAAGATGGCTATTTTTTTTCGTTTTCGGTCAAGTCGCTCCAGGCTTCCTTAACCTTGGCAAAAAAGCCTTCGGATTCTGGACTGGTGCGTGACGCAGGGCTTTCGCTTGCAAATTCCTTCAACATTTCTTTTTGGCGCTTGGAAAGCTTAACAGGCGTTTCCACCGTGGCGCGAATATACATATCGCCGCGTGATGATCCCCGCATTACGCTCATCCCTTTGCCGCGAAGACGGAGTTGATGGCCCGATTGCGCGCCTGCTGGAATTTTTACTCTGGCCCTTGTGCCATCAATGGTCGGCACCTCGACACTTCCACCAAGTGCTGCCGTGGTCATGGGAAGGGGGACGCGCATATAAAGATTGGCCCCTTCGCGCTGGAAATAGACATGGGGTTTAATGGATAGAAAAATGTACAAATCCCCTGATTGTGCGCCACGCATGCCTGCTTCGCCTTCGCCGGAAAGGCGGATGCGGGTGCCATCTTCAACGCCTGCCGGAATGGTAACGGAAAGGGTTTTTTCACGGTTAACCCGCCCCATTCCCTGACAATTACCACAAGGTTTGTCGATCACCTGACCTTGGCCCTGACAAGACGCACACGTGCGTTCGATCGTAAAGAACCCCTGTTGGGCCCGCACCCGACCGCGGCCCTTACAAGTGCCACATGTGGTGGGCTTTGATCCCTTGGCAGCACCGGAACCAGTACAGGTTTCACAGGTGGCCGCCGTGGGGACGCGAATGGTCGCCTGCTTTCCAGCGAAGGCGTCTTCCAGGGACACTTCCATGTTGTAGCGCAGATCAGACCCGCGCGTGCTTCCGCCATCTTGGCCGCCACGCGATTGTGCACCGCCAAAATCACCAAACATTTCATCAAAGATGTCACCAAAGCCGCCTGAAAAGCCACCATTGCCGCCGCCTTGTCCACCCATGCCACCGGTGCCATCGAAAGCCCCATACCCAAAACGATCATAGGCGGCGCGCTTTTCGTCATCCTTGAGGATGTCGTAAACTTCGTTGATTTCCTTGAATTTTTGCTCGGCTTCCTTATCGCCAGAATTGCGATCGGGATGGTATTTCATAGCAAGTTTACGGTACGCCTTTTTAAGGTCATCACTACTTGCATTACGATCAACGCCAAGCATTTCGTAGGCATCTTGAGTAGGCATGTTTTTTTTGGCCCCGACTTTATTTTATTTTTTTATCCTGCCGCCATCACCAATGGCTAATGGCGGCAGGATATTTTCGTGCTTTAGGAGGGTTTATCTTTGTTATCAGTTTCGCTGGCATCTTCTTTTGCATCGCTGCCCGGTGCATCTGATGCATCTGCCGTTACATCTTCAAAATCTGCATCGACGACCGTTTCGCCATCACCCGGGCCATCGGCGGAACCTTCTGCATCATCCCCTGATGCTTCGGCTGCTGCGGCTTCTGCTTCCTGGGTTGCTTTGTACATGGCTTCACCCAGTTTCATAGATGCCTGTGCCAACGTTTCAAGCCCGGCCTGAATGGCATCTTGGTCTTCACCTTCCAGCGTTGTCTTCAAAGCAGCTGTTGCGTCTTCGATCTCTTTTTTATCTTCTTCGGAAACCTTGTCTTCGTTTTCCTTTAAGGTTTTTTCCGTTGTGTGAATCAGCGTTTCTGCCTGATTGCGACGTTCAACGGTCTCGCGAAGTTTTTTATCTTCTTCCGCATGGCTTTCGGCTTCCCTGACCATCTCATCAATGGCTTCATCGGTAAGACCGCCGGATGCCTGAATCCTGATCTGCTGTTCCTTGCCCGTGGCTTTATCTTTGGCTGACACGTTGACGATGCCATTGGCATCAATGTCAAAGGCAACTTCAATTTGCGGAACACCGCGCGGTGCCGTGGGCAGGCCGACAAGATCAAACTGGCCCAGCAGTTTATTGTCTGCAGCCATTTCACGTTCACCCTGGAAAACCCGGATGGTCACCGCGGTCTGATTATCTTCGGCTGTTGAAAACACCTGGCTTTTCTTTGTTGGAATGGTGGTGTTGCGATCAATCAATCGCGTGAACACGCCGCCAAGGGTTTCAATACCAAGGCTTAACGGAGTCACATCCAAAAGCAGGACGTCCTTGACGTCGCCTTGCAACACGCCAGCCTGAATGGCCGCACCGATGGCGACAACCTCGTCGGGATTGACCCCTTTATGGGGTTCGCGATCAAAAAACTTTTTTACGGTCTCAACAATTTTAGGCATGCGGGTCATGCCGCCAACCAAAATAACTTCATCAATTTCTGATGCCTTGAGACCCGCATCCTTCAATGCCGCTGCACATGGTGCAATGGTGCGTTCGACCAGAACTTCGATGATGGATTCGAGCTTGGCCCGGTTCATCTTTATATTAAGATGCTTCGGCCCCGATGCATCGGCAGTAATGAACGGCAGGTTCACTTCTGTTTCCATGGCCGAAGAAAGTTCGATCTTGGCCTTTTCTGCGGCTTCTTTCAGGCGCTGAAGTGCCAGCTTGTCACCACGAAGATCAATGCCTTGATCCTTTTTGAATTCATCGGCCAGATAATCAATGATCATTGAATCAAAATCTTCACCGCCAAGGAAGGTATCCCCATTGGTGGATTTTACTTCAAAGACACCATCGCCAATTTCCAGAATTGAAACATCGAACGTACCGCCGCCAAGATCGTAAACAGCAATGGTTCCGGTATTTTCCTTATCCAGACCATAGGCAAGGGCCGCTGCAGTCGGTTCGTTGATAATCCGCAGCACTTCAAGGCCCGCAATCTTGCCCGCATCCTTGGTTGCCTGGCGCTGGGCATCGTTGAAATAGGCAGGAACCGTGATAACGGCCTGTTCCACCGTTTCACCGAGATAGCTTTCGGCGGTTTCTTTCATTTTTTGAAGAATAAATGCGGAAATTTGGCTGGGGCTATATTTTTCACCACGGCATTCTACCCAGGCATCGTCGCCTTCGGCCTTAACGATGTTGTAGGGCACCATTGTGCGATCCTTTTCGGTCGTTGGATCGTTGAAGGCGCGCCCAATCAGCCGTTTGATGGCAAACAGGGTGTTTTCGGGGTTGGTTACGCCCTGACGCTTGGCAGCTTGCCCCACGAGGCGTTCTTTCCCTTCGGTGAATGCCACCATGGATGGCGTGGTCCGTGTGCCTTCCGAATTTTCCAGAACCTTGGCGTCTGAGCCTTCCATAATCGCGACACAGGAATTCGTTGTGCCAAGATCAATACCGATAACTTTACCCATTGTTCCTTTTCCTTATCTTTACGCTGGTTCTGCAACCCCCCATAGACGGCTGCAAAATCCCCGGTTTCTGCGGCGTATCGTTCAATACGCATCAGATCAAATTTATTAGGTGTAGCCGGTATATGGGGCGCTTTTTGACCCCTGCAACCCCTTTGGGTGCATTCAAGCCAAAGAATTCCTAAAAAACCCCAAAGAAACTGTATTGCTTTGAATTACAGGCCCCAGATTACCCCGGCGCACGGCGTGTTCGCTTTATTTCGCATCCGTATCGATTATTGCTTCCTCATTGGCGATTGGGGATACAACTGGTTTTGGGCCCCCTTTGGTCACCCCAACCATTGCCGGGCGCAACAAGCGGCCATTCAAGACATAGCCTTCCTGTGTCACCTGAGCCACGATACCCGCCGCGCGTTCGGGATCATCAATTTCAAACATCGCCTGATGTAAATCGTGATCAAACAGCGCGCCCATTGCTTCAATCTTTGCAACACCATTGCGCTCAAGAACCCCCAAGAGCTCTCGTTCCGTCAATTCCATGCCTTGGGCTAGCGTTTCAAGGGCAGCGTTTTCCTTGCGCGCGTCCATATCAATGCTGTCGAGCCCACGCCGGAGGTTATCAACCGTGGTCAGGCAATCGCGTGCAAAATTGGCAATGGCGTATTTGGCCGTATCTTCGCGTTCCCGATCTGAGCGACGCCTGAAGTTTTCAAACTCGGCCATGGAGCGAAGCAGTTTATCTTGCAGACTTGCGATTTCTGCCTCTGGATCTGGCGCTTCTTCAGGTTGGGAACCTGAACCATCCGTTGCATCTTTCGGATTGACGGCAACATCGGGGCTTTCCTGATCTGGCTCACCAGAATCATTTGCGGGGGTTTCTGTTTTTTCACTCATACGAACTTCCTTTAAAACGAAATAAAATAATGCGGGCTTAGCCGATGATCCGGCTGAGAACTTTAGAGGTGTAGTCGACCATCGGCACGATGCGCGCGTAATTCATTCTGGTTGGACCGATGATGCCAATCGCACCAACAATTTTTTCCGAAGAATCATTGAACGGTGCAACAATCATGGAACAACCGGCATGGGCAAACAGGGCATTGTCTGCACCAATAAAAATTTGCACGCCTTCGGCCAACTGGGTCAGATCAATCAATTTAGCCAGGTTTTCCCGGGCATCAAGGACCTGAAACAAATCACGGACCTGTTCCAGATCTTCCAGCGCCGTAATGTTTTCAAGCAAGTTCGACTGTCCACGCACAATCAAATAACCCTGCTGCAGATTGCCCCCGGACCAATGCGCCAAACCCCGTTCCACCAAATCACTGGCCAGATTATCGAGATGCGCACGATGTTCATCGATTTCAAGATGAATTTCAGACAGGGTTTCTGCCAAGGTGTGCCCCGCAAGACGACGGGTCAGATAATTGCCGGCCTCTACCATTGCTGAAATAGGAATACCCAGCGGCACTTCTATGATCCGGTTTTCCACAACGCCGGTTTCAGACACCATCACCACCAGGGCGCGGCCTTCGGATAGCTTTACAAATTCGATGTGTTTAAGGGGCGCTTCGTATTTGGGGGCGAGCACAATGGACGCACAATTGGAAAGCCCGGAAAGCGCTGTCGTGGTTTCACTAAGGGCTTCTTCAACACTTTTTCCAGCGCCGGCACATAAGGCTTCGATGCCGTCGCGTTCATCGGCCGAAAGCCCGCCCAGTTCCAGAATGCCATCGACAAAAAGCTTCAGGCCCGCATCGGTGGGCAACCGGCCCGCAGAGGTATGGGGTGCGAACAGAAGGCCCGCATCCTGAAGATCAGCCATGACATTGCGGATTGATGCAGGCGATAATTCAAGGCCTGTCTTTTGAGAGATCGTACGCGAACCGACAGGAACCCCCGTTTCCACGAAGGTTTCAACGATTAAACGAAAAATTTCCCGCGAACGATCGCTAAGCTCGGTAACGGGTCTGTCGCTTGTCGGCATAACATTGGACCTGATCTTGTATCATTCTGTATGGTTCAGGCGAAATCTAGTTATCGACCCCCCTTCCGTCAACCACCCCCCCAAAATCTATTTTTGGGCCAACCACCACAACCGGGCTGGCATGATTGGTTGTCATGTGGCACAAGAACGGTCAGAAAATGGGCCAAAACGGGCAAATCAGCTTAACCAACAGGAGTGTTTATCATGAGTATTCGTCCATCGGGCCGGACGCCTGATCAATTGCGGGAAGTTACCCTGGAACTTGGTGCCAATAAATACGCTGAAGGTTCCTGTCTTATCCGTTTCGGCAATACCCATGTTTTATGCACGGCTTCCGTTGAGGAGCGTGTACCGCCCTTTATGCGCGATTCCGGGCGCGGTTGGGTCACAGCGGAATACGGCATGCTGCCCCGTTCCACCCACACCCGCTCCGACCGCGAAGCGGCCAGAGGCAAGCAATCGGGCAGAACCCAGGAAATCCAGCGGCTGATTGGCCGCGCGTTGCGCTCGGTCACCGATCTTGAGGCACTGGGTGAACGCCAGGTTCGGATCGATTGTGATGTCTTGCTGGCCGATGGCGGCACCCGAACGGCGGCCATCACCGGGGCATGGGTTGCGCTTTATCAGGCCTTTCAGGGGTTGGTTGACAAAGGTAACTTGAAAAAAATTCCAATGACCGGCCAAATTGCCGCTATTTCCTGTGGGTTGTATAAAGACACGGCCGTTCTTGATCTTGATTATGCCGAAGACAGCAACGCCCAGGTGGACACCAATTTTGTGCTGACTGCCGAAGGCCATTTCGTCGAAATTCAGGGCACCGCCGAAGACAAGCCATTTCCCCAAGCAGACTTTGATGCCATGCTGAGCTTAGCCCGCAAAGGGGTATCAGAATTGGCCGCCGCCCAGTGTGCGGCACTTGGTATTGAGGCCTTTAAAAAGGCCTGACGGATATTTTGAACCCATGACGTCCGATCCCTCACGCAAACTTCAATCCGGGCCCTTGGTCGTGGCATCCCACAATGCGGGCAAGGTCAGGGAAATTTCTACATTGCTGACCCCGTTCAAGATTGAAACGCGGGCCGCTGCTGATCTTGGTCTTGGGGAACCAATCGAGGACGGCACCAGCTTTATCGCCAATGCCGAGATCAAAGCCCGGGCCGCGGCACAGGCATCAAACATGGTGGCGCTTGCCGATGATTCCGGCCTTGAAGTTGAGGCCCTTGATGGTGCGCCCGGAATATATTCTGCGCGCATGGCAGGGCCCGATAAAGATTTCGATCTGGCCATGCAACGTATCCATGACCAAATGGTTGCGACCAATTCCAATAATGACAATGCGCGTTTTGTGTGTGCCCTATCGCTCTGTTGGCCCGATGGTCATTGTGAAACGGTTGAGGGCGAAGTTCGGGGACGGATTGTCTGGCCCAAACGTGGCAATGCCGGTTTTGGGTATGACCCTATTTTTGTTGCTGATGGCGAAACGCTTACTTTTGGTGAAATGAACCCCGAAGCCAAACATGCCATCAGCCATCGGGCTGACGCGTTTGCAAAAATCATGGCTCGCTGTCTAAAGGACACATGAGTCATGACAGACTCAGATACAGATTTTGCGCTTTACGTCCATTGGCCCTATTGCCTTTCCAAATGTCCCTATTGCGATTTCAACAGCCATGTCGCCGAGCAACTTGACCATGCCGGATTTCGGGATGCGATCCTTTGCGAAATGGATGACTTGGCTGAAAGGTTAGAGGACAAAAGCGCGGCCAAAAAAATCTCCAGCATTTTTTTTGGTGGCGGCACGCCATCCTTGATGGCACCCCAAACCGTCGATGCCATCATCAAACACGCACGATCGCTCTGGCCTGACCGGCACCCTGGCCAGGATTTGGAAATCACGCTGGAGGCCAATCCAACATCGGTTGAAAGCAAAAAATTTGAAGCCTTTGCCGAGGCCGGGGTTAACCGTCTGTCCCTTGGTATTCAGGCACTGGATGATGACGCGCTGCATTTTCTGGGTCGCCAGCATTCGGGCACCCAAGCCCTGGATGCCCTTGGATTGGCGCAGCAATATTTCCCCCGGGTCAACGCCGATATGATTTATGCCCGGCCCGGCCAATCCATTGCATCATGGCGCGATGAACTTTCCCGTTTGTTTGATGCGGGGGAAACGGGGCACTTGTCCCTTTATCAATTGACCATGGAACGGGGCACGCCATTTTTTGCAGCCCATCGCCGCGGCGAATTCACCCTGCCCAATGACGAAGATGCCGCACAATTGTTTGAAGTCACCGAAACCGTTTTGAAACAATACGGGCTGGGCGCTTATGAAATTTCCAATTACGCCCGACCCGGAGAAGAATGCCGCCACAACCTTACCTATTGGCGCTACCGCGATTACGCAGGCCTGGGCCCCGGGGCGCACGGTCGGCTTACGTTGGATGGTGTGAAAACCGCCACCGAAAATTTGCAACTGCCCAATGTTTGGCTGGAAGCGGTTCGTGAACGCAAAAATGGCACGCGCCATATGACGCCGCTCAATCGCGAAGAATGCATCGAAGAAATGGTCATGATGGGTTTGCGCCTAAGCACCGGCATTCGGGCGACAGATTTTGAAGCCGTTGCCCATGACAGCTTTTCAAACACCTTGAGCAAACCTGGAATGGACCGGTTAATTGACGGTGGATTTCTTGTTTATGAAGATGCTCACTTGAAGGCAACGCCCAAGGGCCGGCTCAACCTTGACGGTTTGCTGGCAACCCTTCTCGCCTGAAGCTTATTTTCCATTTTTTTCAAATGTCAGCGGGGCGGGACTGACGACGGAAAACCGCCTGGAGCGAATTTCAACCACCGCAAGCCCACGCTGTACAAGGCCATCCGTCATGAGTCTGAAAATACCATCGGCGCCAGAAAACCCATTGGCCGCCGTCAGGGCATTAGCAGAAAAAATCTTGGTGGTAATGAACATGGCCGGAGAGATCGCCGGCGAAAACATTGCATTGGCGCCCGAGGAAGGGGCACCGGGCACAATACCGGGTTCACGGCTGGCAGCCAAAGCCGGGGGGGCAATTGTCCCGTCCCAACCCTGAACCAAAACAGCCGCAAGCGCGGTTGCATCATAGGCAAGGGATGCGATTTTGGCAGCACGCCTGCCATATGTATTTTTATACATTTCATCGAATACACGACGCGCCCGTGGCGGCGGAGATGGAAACCATCCCCCGAACAATGCCGGTTCTGTCGCCATCACCGGTTCGTTCCACTGCACACTGCCAAGCACGCGTACTTTTCGAGGATCAATATCATAAAAAGGCAGCAGCGGTGCTAGCGCCCGAAGAGCCTGGCCGCCTTCGGGCATCAAGACGGCATCAAAATCAACACCGCCGATGGTTTCCCGTTTTTCCAATCGTTTCAATGCCCGCTTTGATGCCTCATCGGTTAGCCCCTCCAGCATTTGGCGACGCTCAACAAGGGCAGATTTACGGACACCATAATTGGCAAGACGACGCACCAATGGGGAAAGGGTTGCCGTTTCAATGTTGTCGTATCGAATAACCGAATTTACCTCAATCCCGTGGCGCGCCGAGACCGATCTCAACGCCTCTTCAACCCGGTTTCCAAATGCACCGGTGGGAACGATTGATGCAATGCGACGAACGCCTCTGGCATGGGCATAAGCAATCACCCTGCCAATTTGGGTTTCAGGTGTAAATCCCATAACGTAAACACCGTTCCCGGCAACTGCGCGATCATTGGAAAATGAAATGACCTGAATACCCCGGGCCCGAGCGAGGGGGGCAACGGCCGCAACATTTGATGCAAAAAGGGGTCCTAAAATTAAACTGGCGCCGTCATTCATGACCGCGCGTGCCGCAAGCGCTGCGCCTTCGGGGGTGCCCCTGGTGTCGACAGGCAAGAGCGCCAAATTGTCGTGACCGATGCTAAAAAGTGCCAGTTGTGCCGCATTAAGCAACGCCTTGCCAATGGCTGCTTCGGGACCTGACAAAGGAAGCAAAAGACCGACCCGGGCCACAGGCCTGACACCCGATGGCGGGGTTAGAACGATGTTTTTTTCAATGATCGGGGGCAGATTTGGTGAAGATGCTATTGGAGGTTTTGGCTTGGTCGCAGGAGACGGTAAAGATGCCGTTTGCGGGGCAGCTACTGGCTTTGGTACAACCGGTTTGGGTATAGCGCGCGATGATTCTAATGGCCCGCCAAGCCCCTTAAGCGTTTCGCAGCCGCCAAGAACTACCATTGCGAACATCAGGACAAAAGCCATCGGCGCAATATGCAAAATTCGGTGTGGCATTCTCAGCTTCAAACGATCACCCTGAACACATTAATTAAGCAGATATAGTGTGATGCATTTATGGTTCGGGTTAGGGTAATCATCACACCGGAACAAGTAAACCTAGCAGGGGTAAAGGGTGGACCAGAAAACAGACGAGATTGAGGCAAAGGTTGGCGCGTCCAAAGACATGCCGCTACCAGCCGGGCTTTACCTTGTTGCCACCCCCATTGGCAATTTGGGGGATATTACCTTACGCGCCCTTGAAACCCTTCGTTCCGTCGATTGCATCGCCTGTGAAGACAAGCGCGTTTCCGCAAAATTATTATCTGCCCACGCCATCAAGACACCTCTGGTTTCCTATCACGAGCACAATGCAGCCGCCATGCGGCCCCGGTTGATCGCGCGCATGAATGGCGGCGAAAGGATTGCTCTGGTGTCTGATGCTGGCACCCCCCTGATTTCAGATCCCGGGTATAAATTGGCCCAAGATGCCCGTGAACAGGGCGTTTCCATACAGGTCATCCCCGGTGTATCCGCCGTGCTTGCCGCACTGGTTGTCTCTGGACAGCCCAGCGATGCATTTCATTTTGCTGGTTTTTTACCGCCCAAAAAAGCAGCCAGACTACGGGCCCTTGAAGGACTGGTCGCCATCCCCGGGACTTTGATCTTGTTTGAATCTGCCCGCCGTCTTGGTGCAATGCTTGCCGATGCCAATGCGGTGCTGGGCCCCCGCCCTGCATCGGTTTGCCGTGAACTGACTAAGTTTTATGAGGAAACGCGGAGCCAAACCCTGGATCAATTAGCCGCCCATTATGCCGAACAGGGCGCACCAAAAGGAGAAATCGTTGTCGTTATTGGGCGCAATAAAAACAGTGATGGCGTAGACGATGCCGAAATTGAACGACAATTGGTCACCGCCCTAGAAACGAAAAGCCTGCGCGATGCCGTTGCTGATGTCACTGCGCTCACCAGGGTTTCTAAACGCAAGGTCTATGCCCATGCTCTGGCGCTTTCTCAGGCAAACCCAGAAGAAGACCCATGAAACCCAGCCAAAAATCCCGGAAATCAGCACAAAAACACGGATTACGCGCCGAGTTTTTTGCGGGGGTTTTTTTAAATCTTAAAGGGTATCGAATCATCTCACGGGGGTATCGCACCCGGTTTGGCGAAATTGACATCGTTGCCGTTCGTGGAAAAACCATTGTCTTTGCAGAAGTTAAATACCGCATTCAATTGGAAGATGCGGCTTATGCAATAACGACGACCAAAAAAAATCGGGTCAAAGCGGCGGCCGGCGGATTTCTATCTTCTCATCCGCAATTCGTTAAATTTAGTGGGCGTTTTGATGCTGTGTTGATGCAACCCTGGCGGTGGCCCATCCATATCCAGGATGCCTGGCAATAAATAATGATAAAATGATTTAAAAAAATTTAACCTGACACTGGACAATGGTTCAAACATTGTGAATCATTAGACTATGCCTAAATCAAAAATCGCTGCCCTCTTTTTAATCCTCGCACTTCCCCTTCTCGGTGGCTGTACCGGGGCCGTTGTTGGGGCCGGTGCTGGCGTTGGGATCGCGGCCAATCAGGAACGGGGTGTAGAGGCCGCCTTGATTGATACCCGCATTCGCACGCAAATTAATTATTATCTTCTCAATGATGATCCCGTGCTTCATCAGGCGCTGAATATTGGTATTTACGAAGGCCGCGTTCTTCTTACAGGGGTTGCTAAAAGTGCTGCCAAGCGCAATCAGGCCGTAGCCACTGCCTGGAAGGCCAAAGGTGTCGCCGAAGTGATCAATGAAATTCTTGTTGATGGCTCTGGCAAAACCGGAAGCTTCCCCCGTGATACCTGGATAACCGCACAGCTGCGCTCCAAACTTCTGTTCGATAAAAAAATCATTGGCATCAATTATTCTATTGATGCCGTACGCACCACGGTTTACCTCCTTGGCGTCGCTCAAAACAGGGAAGAACTTGACCTTGTGCTCAACCTTGCCCGAAACATTCAATATGTGGCGCGTGTGGTAAACCACGTTATTTTGAAAAATGATCCCAGGCGTAAAGCTGCCACCAAATAGGATACAGCCACGCAGTGAATTCCCCCACGTCCCGCCTTTCAGCGATTGCCCCCCATGATGGGGATCACAGCTTCCTTACAAACATTGCCTCTACCCCCGATGGTGACATTGATCTTGGCGAAAGCGCTTTGGTGCTCGCAGGAATGGATCAACCCCGAACCACAAGCCCCACCGCCTCTATTTATGACCCCATACAAAAACGCCTCCAACACTGCCGGGATCACCTCACAGAACTTGCCCAATCGATCGCCATGACAGGCAGCAATGCTGCCAATGCATCCGCACGGCTTTCGGCCCTGAGGGCCGTCATTGACACCCAAGAGGGGTATCGGGGTGATGCACTCATTCATGAAACCCCGGAACATTCAAATTTGATCAACACCATTGAACGGCGCAAGGGTGATGGGGTGGCGTTGGGCATTCTTTATATTCATTCTGCCCGAACCCAGGGTTGGACCGCTTACGGTCTTGGGTTTCCCGATCATTTCCTGATCGCGCTGGATGGCGGCACAGAACGCATCATTTTTGATCCCTTTTATGGTCAAATTATAGAAACCGCCCACGAATTGCGGGCCTTGCTGAAGGGGTTGCATGGCAATGGGGCGGAATTGTTGCCTGAATATTATGCCCCCCTTGAAAACCGTCAAATATTGTTACGAATTCAAAATGACCTACGGTTATCTCATGCCGCCAGCGGTCACCTTGATAAAGCCATTTTGATATCTGAACGAATATTGCTCATGGCGCCACAAACCTGGGATTTATATGAAGATTTAGGCTTTTATTATGCCGAAACGGGCGATTTTGATGCTGCATTGCTGGCTCTTGATACCTATCTGGATCACGTTGAAGACCCCGCAAGCCATCAAAAAGCGGTGATGGTTGCCGAAAAAATCCGCAGCCGAGAAGATTTCACCACCTTAAACTAGGCCAAAATAGTCCTTTCCCTAAAAGGTGCTCCAAAATTAAAAGGTCCCCCAAAATTTTAGCGCCATGCTAGATTTAGGGTCATATTCAGGGACTTGCAGGAAAAAGCCATAATCATGAGCCTTGCCGTTGCCTTTCAGATGGACCCGCTTGAAGGGGTCGATGTTGCCGCAGATTCAACCTATATGCTGGCCGTAGAGGCCTGCGCGCGCAAACATGCGCTGTATCATTACCTTCCCCAGGAAATGAGCCTGACACAGGGCAAAGTCACGGCAAAGGCAAGACGTTTCGAAGTTAGCCACGATAAAGAGGCCCCCTTTATTGTTGGGCCCGAAGAAACCATCGATCTTGCCACCCTGGATGTCATTTTGATGCGCCAGGATCCGCCCTTTGACATGGCCTACATCACCGCAACCCATATTTTGGAGCATATCCACCCCCAAACCCTGGTGGTCAATGACCCCATCCATGTTCGAAATGCCCCGGAAAAGTTGTTTGTGACCCATTTCAGCGACCTGATGCCAGAAACCCTAATTTCCAGCGACCGTGAACAGATTCTAAAATTTCGCGAAGCCTATGAAGACATCATCGTCAAACCGCTGTATGGCAATGGTGGGGCCGGGGTATTTCATATCAAACCCGGTGATGAAAACCTGAACGCATTGCTGGAAATGTTCACGGAATTGTACCGCGAACCCATTGTCATCCAGCGCTATATGCCCGAAGTTCGCGACGGCGATAAACGCATCATTTTAGTCGATGGCATCCCTGCAGGCGCGGTCAACCGAGTGCCCGCAGCGGGTGAAGCGCGGGCCAACCTTCATGTTGGGGGGCGCGCAGAAAAATCCCCGTTAACGGCCCGGGACAAAGAAATTTGTGCGGCCATCGGGCCATCGCTTTATGAAATGGGGTTCGTTTTTGTGGGCATTGACGTTATTGGCGACACCCTGACAGAAATCAACGTCACCTCACCCACGGGCATTCAGGAAATAAATCGTTTCGATGGCGTACAGATAGAATCCCAAATCTGGGATGCCATAGAGGCCCGAATCAACGCCCGCAAGGCATAAGCGCTATTTTTTGTCTGGGACCACCCGGACAATGCCTGAGCGGCTGCGAATCACGACAACCTTGGTGCCCCTCGCCATAATCTTGTCATCCCCGGTCATGGTTTGAACAACGGCATAGGATTGGCCTTTTTTGGGGCTTAAAATGTATTCGGCACCGGGAAATTTATTTTTATACTCTTCGGCCATGGTCCCCACCAACGCGCCGCCAACCGCGGCAATGATGGTAACCGCCGCCCCCAACGGGGTGTCTGCCTCTGTCAGGCCATAGGTGGCGGCCCCGGCAATGGTGGCCCCAATCAAGGTGCCCCATCCGGTCGACCTGTTATCTTTCAAGCCTTCAATGGTAATGGCGCGCGATGACAACACCTGGGCGTGGGACACGCTCATGGTCTTGCCAGCCTCATCCGGGGTGTAGCTAGAGCCGCTCTTGGTTGAGCACCCGACCACAAGTGCCAGGACCATCGCCAAAACCAGACATTCCGTCTTAAACCAAAATTGCCGTGCCATAAAATCAACCCCCTACCATTAAACCAGTATGTGAACTGATTATGGCTCTGAAATATGGCAAAACCAAGAAGGATGACAGGGATATGCAACCCCGGATAGAGTGGGGCCGGTAAATAGAGCGTTCAATCTTGGCCTGGCCGGGGTTTTAAAAATAAGAACAATCTGGGATAGGCTGGCCATGGTGGCATGCATTAATACCGTTGCGTTTCAGGGCATCGATGTTGTCGATGTTGATGTTCAGGTGCAAATCGCATCGGGATTGCCCGCCTTTACAATTGTCGGCCTGCCGGACAAGGCAGTGGGCGAATCCCGCGAACGGGTACGCGCAGCGCTGAACGCCATGGGGCTTGCCCTGCCGCCCAAACGCATCACCATCAATTTAGCCCCCGCCGATCTTGCCAAGGAAGGCAGCCATTACGACCTGCCCATCGCCCTTGGCCTGTTGGCCGCCATGGATGTTTTACCCGAAGACGAAATCGCCAATTATGTCGCCTTGGGGGAACTGGCCCTTGATGGGCGCATCAGCCGGGTCGCCGGTGTTTTACCTGCAGCCATTCATGCCGCATCCTGTGACCGTGGCCTGATTTGTCCAAACAGTTGTGGCGGTGAAGCAGCATGGGTCAAGGGGCTGGAAGTTGTCGCACCCGATTCCCTGATCGCCCTGATCAATCATTTCAAGGGCACCCAGGTCTTAAGCCCGCCCACGCCGCTCGCTCAGGAAGAAACGATTATGGGCGCGGGCATCCCTGATCTTGGCGATATTAAAGGTCAGGAAAATGCCAAGCGTGCGTTGGAAGTCGCCGCATCAGGGGGCCATAATTTGTTGATGATGGGCCCACCGGGTGCGGGTAAATCCATGCTGGCAAGCCGGTTGCCGGGCATTTTGCCGCCCCTTTCCCCAAAAGAATCGCTTGATGTTTCCATGATCCATTCTCTGGCCGGCACCTTGGAAGGCGGGCGAATTTTGCGCCACAGGCCCTTTCGAGACCCCCACCATTCAGCGTCGCTGCCAGCGCTGATCGGCGGCGGCCCGCGTGCGCGCCCCGGTGAGGTATCGCTGTCGCATATGGGGGTTTTGTTTCTGGATGAATTGCCGGAATTTTCCCGCCAAACCCTGGAAAGCCTGCGCCAGCCTTTGGAATCTGGACGCGCCGTGATTGCCCGGGCCGCCGTCCACGCCACCTGGCCCGCACGGTTCCAATTGGTTGCCGCCATGAACCCGTGCCGATGCGGCTATCTTGGGGATGCGGCACAAGCATGCAACCGGGCCCCGCGCTGCGCCGATGACTATCAGGGCCGCATTTCCGGCCCCCTGTTTGACCGCATTGATATTCATGTTGATGTGCCCGCCGTGGCTGTGGCCGATCTTTCCCTGCCCGCCCCAAAAGAAGGATCATCTGACGTTGCCGCGCGCGTGGCAGCAGCACGCGCCATCCAGACCGCGCGGCTGGAAGCCGAAGCACCCGGCCAAAACATTCGCACCAATGCAGAGGCCGATGGCGAATTGCTGGAACGCATTGCCACCCCCGATGATGCCGGCCGGGCCTTGCTAACCGAAGCTGCCGAAAAAATGCGCATGACAGCGCGGGGCTATCACCGGGTGTTGCGGGTAGCAAGAACGCTCGCCGATATGGAAGCCATCGAAAACGTCCAACGCATCCACATCGCCGAAGCCATCAGTTTCAGACGGGTGATCCCGGGACGGTAGGGATCAGCTGCCGCCGCTGACCATTTGGCCAACCGGGGCGCCGCCCAGGATGTGGACGTGGTAGTGGGGGACTTCTTGGGCACCGTTGGGGCCGGTGTTGGCGATCAGGCGATAGCCATCAAGCGCTAGACCCAGATCACGGGCAACGCTGCCAACCGCGCGGTTAAAGCCGCTAATTTCATCATTGCTGGCATGTTCAGAAAAATCATCGAAAGAACAATATTCCCCCTTTGGGATCACCAAAACATGAACCGGGGCCTGTGGGTTGATGTCGCGGAAGGCCAACACATAATCGTCTTCGAAAACTTTATCGCAGGGAATGTCGCCTTTAAGGATTTTGGCAAAAATATTTTCCGGATCATAAGCCATGATGACGCGTTCCTTATTTATCCCGTGATGCTTTTTCGACGTGGCCGGAAACGCCTTCGCGTTTTTGCAATTCCCCGTAAACATCTTCGGGGGTCACCCCATGTTCGGCCCAGAGCACCATCAGGTGATACAACACATCTGCACTTTCACGGGTCAATGCGGGCCCATCGCCCTTCAAGCCTTCCACCACAGCTTCGCCCGCTTCTTCCATGACTTTTTCACAGATCAGCGTTGGCCCGCCAGCAAACAGGGACGCGGTATAGGATTGGTCGGGCGGCGTTCCTTTGCGCGAAACAATGGTGGCATACAGCCTTTGTAAAACTTCTGAAGCTTGCGTCATGGTTTTATCCCTTAAGCATCTGAAAATCAGACACCGTTTCTTTTATCACCGATCAAGGCGCACCGGCAAACCGGCTGCGGCCATATGGGCTTTGGCATCACCCACAGAAAAAGTTCCAAAATGGAAAATCGATGCGGCCAACACCGCAGATGCGTGGCCTTCGCGCACGCCTTCTACCATATGATCCAACGTGCCCACCCCGCCCGATGCGATCACCGGCACCGGCACCGCATCTGCCACGGCGCGGGTCAGGGGTAAATTAAAGCCTTCCTTTGTGCCGTCGCGATCCATGGAGGTGAGCAAAATTTCACCGGCCCCAAGGGACGCCATGCGCACGGCCCATTCAACCGCATCCAGCCCCGTTGCATTGCGCCCACCATGGGTGAAGATTTCCCATTTTCCGGGCGCAGTTGTTTTGGCATCCACGGCCACCACAACGCATTGTGCACCAAATTTTTCAGCCGCTTCTTTTACAAATTCCGGGCGGTCTACGGCTGCAGTGTTAATGGAAACCTTATCCGCACCTGCCAGTAATAATTTTCTGATGTCGTCTACTTTGCGCACGCCACCGCCAACGGTTAACGGCATGAAACATTGTTCCGCCGTGCCGCGCACAACATCATAAAGCGTGTCGCGGTTTTCGTGGCTGGCCGTGATGTCGAGGAAACACAATTCATCAGCACCCGCCGCATCATAGACTTTTGCCTGTTCCACCGGATCGCCGGCATCAACAAGATCAACAAAGTTGACGCCCTTGACCACACGCCCATCGTGAACATCGAGACAGGGAATGATGCGAACCTTTAACATTTATGCGCTTCCACCAACGGGCGGTGCGCCCAGAATTTCCAGTGCGCGTTTTGGATCAATGCGCCCGTCATATAAAGCACGGCCAACAATGACCCCTTCAATCCCGGAATCTTCGACCTGTTTTAATGCTTCCAGATCTGACAATGCGGAAACGCCGCCCGATGCGATTACCGGCGTTGTTAATGCCCATGCCAGATCGGTGGTAGCATCAATGTTGACCCCCATCATGGCACCGTCCCGGGTGATATCGGTATAGACGATGGCGCTGACCCCGCAATCTTCGAATTTGAGGGCCAGATCAAGCGCTTTGACTCTGGATGTTTTTGCCCAGCCCGCCACGGCCACATAACCGTCCCTTGCATCAATGCCAACGACAATTTTTCCTGGATGCGTCTTGCATGCTTTTTTGACCAAATCGGGGTCTTCCAATGCAACCGTGCCTAAGATCACCCGCTCCACGCCCTTGTCCAGCCACATGGAAATGGTTTCCAGATCGCGGATGCCGCCGCCCAATTGCGTTGGCATCGATATTTCTGAAAGGACCGCTTCCACTGCCTTGTCATTTACGGGGTGGCCCTCAAAGGCGCCGTTCAGGTCCACCAAATGAAGCCACGAAAACCCGGCATCGACAAAGGCCGATGCCTGGGCACGGGGGTCTGGATTGTATACCGTTGCCTGATCCATATCGCCCTGGAACAACCGCACACAGGAACCATCTTTCAAATCTATGGCCGGAAATAAAATCATAAAACTGTCACTTTCTGTTTTAAGCGATTAGGGCGTCCATTTGAAAAAATTGGCTATAACTTGCAATCCCAAAGCCTGACTTTTTTCCGGATGGAATTGGGTACCAACCATATTATCACGCCCCACCATAGCCGTAATGGCCCCACCATAATCTACCGTGGCCAGAATTTCTGACGGGATTTTGGGAACCAGTTGATAGCTGTGCACAAAGTACACGTGCGAACCGGGCGTGATTCCATCCAACAGGGGATGGGGGGTTTCAAATTCCAACTCGTTCCAACCCATGTGAGGAACTTTCAAATCATTATCGCGTTCAATGGCAACCACGTCGCCGCCAATCCAGCCAAAGCCTTCATGGGTGCCGTGTTCCAAACCATGGTCTGCCATCAACTGCATGCCGACGCAAATTCCCAAAAACGGCTTTCCCTGATCGATGACATTTGATTTCAGGGCCGCCATCATGCTAGGGACTGAATCGAGGCCCGATGCACAATCACCAAAAGCACCCACACCGGGCAACACAATGTGGCTGGCATCATCAAGATCGCTGGCCCGGTTCGTGACCAAAACGTCCACACCATCGCTTGCGCGTTCAAATGCTTTGGCTGCTGATCGCAGGTTTCCTGATCCGTAATCAATAATGGCAACGGTCATAATTGGGTGATGCTCATCTCTTTTGAATTATGCGATTTCTAAATCCAGGGCCATTAAATCACCAAACCGGCGTAATGCACCATTACTGTTTGCTGCCGCTACCGGACCTGCTTCACGCCAGCCCCGTTTGGCATAATATCCACGATGCCAATCGTTCGCTTCCATGCCAACCCAAGCCATAAATGCCAACGACACAAGGGTTTGCCCAAATTCATCAAGACCAATAAATGCAGCCATGCCCGCCAGCACCCCGCCCAACACAAACAGGAAAATGGCGCGCACCCACATGCCCTGCCACAAAGCCCATATGCCTGTGAACAGAAAGGCACCGATAGAAAACCCATCGCGCACGACTTCTGGTGCCCGATCAGGGGCGGTAAAGGGAGGCGGCAAATGGATGGTATAAATCCGCATCTTGCCCGCCCGCTACAGCGATCCCCCGAGCACGCCCTTGGTCGAGGGCACGGCACCGGATTTACGATCATCAATTTCTACGGCTTGGCGCAGTGCACGGGCCAAACCCTTGTAGCAAGATTCAATAATGTGGTGGCTGTTGGCCCCGTAAAGATTTTCCACGTGCAACGTCAGACCTGCACTCTGGGATAAAGCCTGAAACCATTCCTTGAACAGTTCTGTATCCATATCCCCAACTTTTGGAATTGGGAAATCTACTTCCCAGATCAAGTAGGGGCGATTGGATGCATCCAGCACAACGCGGGTCAGCGTTTCATCCATGGGAATCAGTGCCGAGCCGTACCGGCCAATGCCCGCGCGATCGCCCAATGCATCTGAAATGGCCGAACCCAGCGCCAGGGCTGTGTCTTCAGTGGTGTGGTGAAAATCGATGTGGGTGTCGCCTTCGGCCTTCACCATAATATCGATCAGGCTGTGGCGTGACAGTTGTTCCAGCATGTGATCAAGAAACCCAACGCCGGTTGAGATGTCATAAACACCGGTACCATCGAGGTTAACCTCAATGGCAATTCGGGTTTCCTTGGTGTTCCGTTCAACACGGGCGGTACGCATTTCCGCCATGGCGGTCTCCTTTTCAAGACATGCGGCCCAAATCAGAAAAGGCCTGTTGCAAGGCCGCCGCCAGCGCCTTTTAGCAGGTAGGGCGGCTTAGGAAAAGCGGGATCATACGCAAATCCACACCTCAGCTTCGAAGTTGCGCCAATAGACGCTTCACGGTTGGAAGGTCTAGCCCGCCAATCCGTTCGGCAAGAAGATTGGCAAGCTCCGTCGCTTCGGGCTCCAATCCGCTGGTATTTACCACCACCCGGGGGTGAGATAACTGTACCAGGCGTTCAATTTCATCTGCGTCTTCCCATATTTGATGGAAATATTGGCAAATCTGGATCACCAGAACCGGACTGGGTTGGCCGCGACGCCCATGTTCCAGCGATGATAGATAAGCTGGCGATAATTGAAGGTCCTGGGCCATTTTTTTCAAGGTAATGCCGCGTTTTTGGCGCAAATCCCTAAGCTTTGCCCCCAGTGGCGTCATGGCCCCCGCCTTTTCTTCAGATAGACATAAAATGCGCCGCTGCCGCCATCTTTGGGCTGGGCCTCAGAAAACGCCAAAATATGGGGCCTAAGGGAAGCCTCATTCAACCAGCGCGCCACACCGGTACGCAAAATACCGCTGCCTTTACCCGTAATCACCAATACACAGCGTTTTCCTGCCTGGGCACTGCCGCTAATACACTGACCAAGGGCATGATACGCCTCTATCCGGGTCATCCCATGAAGATCAAGCCGGCGATCAATTTTCATTTTGCCCCGTCGCAGCCTGTCACCGGACCGTTTATCCATCGAATGGGTCACCCCTGGGTTCAATTCCGATGCTTTGGGCACCTGTATCGGGCGCTGAACCACAATTTGCGGCCTATTTGCCGGTTTTATCGGGCTTTTTATGGCTTTTGGCACAGTTATTGGTGAATCAGGGGTTTGTTTGACCCTATTTTGTGGTTTTTTTAGGGGTTTTACCGATCCCTTGATCTGGTCCCAAAGTGCTGCATCCTGATTTGCTGTTTCTTTGGCGGGTTTTGATTTGGCTTTTTTTGTATTCTTGCGGACCATTTTTAACGAACCCCCGCCATTTGTTTCGAAACCGAAACAGGAAGCAAAATCCAGTATTGCCCGTTCATGCGCATTTTTCCTGCGCGATTGCGCGCAGCATCCCCCCAACCCATAAATACATCGCCCCGCACCGGGCCCCGGATGGCCCCGCCGGTATCCTGGGTCACCATAAGGCGTTGAATTGGGGCCAATGCGCCGCCGGGATCGTTTGCTGTCAGCCACATGGGAACGCCCAAAGGCAAAAAGGCCCGGTCAACAGCCAGCGATCGATTGGCCGTCAACGCCACCCCTTGTGCACCAATGGGGCCATCACCCTTTAGTTCACGGAAAAAAACAAAGGATCGATTGCGGTTGAGCACGCTTGCCGCCCGATCCGGATTGGCCCGAAGCCAGGCCCGAATAGATTGCATGGAGGTGGTTTCAATCGTAAGCGCGCCCGCTTTGATTAAAACCTTGCCGATGGACGTATAGGCGTGGCCATTCTTTCCCGCGTAGCCTAGGCGCATCATCCGGCCATTTTTAAGACGCACCCTGCCCGAACCCTGAATTTGCAGGAAAAACGCGTCGACCGCATTATCGACCCAGACAATCTCTAGCCCCTTACCTGTTAATGCGCCCGCCAAGATTGCCTTGCGATCCGCATAGGGCACCAGCCTGCCACCGGATGCGCGCCCGGCAATGCTGCGCCCCCGCCAGATTTCCGAAAAGGTGCCAAGGTCTGCAGTGACCAGATCAGGTGGCCGACGATAAAGAGGGAAGCGGTATCGCTGCGTTGGTTTGAGCGAGCCCTGCAGGGAAAATTCGAAATATCCGGTGAACAACCCCTTGGCGCCATCATTGCCGGTCACCGCATAGGGCCTAAAATGTTTTTCAAAAAATGCCCGTGTTTGTTCGGTCGATTTTTTCGGGTCAAACCGTGACACCGCACGGCACGAGGCCTGCCAATCTGAAACCCGCCCGGCCAAGCCCTTTGGGCCAACCCGGGCCTTCGGCGCGCGGGCTAAAAGTTTCGTGCAGGATTTGGAAAAAGCCAGAAGCGCACCACGAGGGTGATCCTTGTCCCAACCCGGCAAGTCACTGAAATCTGTTTTTCTTAAAGTGATTTGATCCGGGGTATCCACCATCACAGGCGCACAAGCCGTCGCCATCGCCAAAACGGACATAACGAAAAAAGGCCTGAAAACAGCCCTATATGGCATCAAGAATGGATTCTGGTTACTGCAGCGTTTCAGTCGCAACCAGCACCCAGTTCGGATTGGAAGATTGGGTGTCACGTTCATAGGTCCAGATGTCTACCACTTCGGCAATGCGATCAGGATCGCCATCAATGACCTCGCCGTCTTCATCCAGGGTCACATTGATCTGTTCTGTGGTGTATTTGATTTTGATGGACGCGGTACGGCCTGACATGTTTGCTTCAAGAAATTCTGCTTCCTTGATGCGCACAAGTTCAGTTTCCAGGACATGTTCTTTTTCTGCCCGGTCATTGATGGCAGATTCAAACCCTGCAAAGACATCCTTTGATAAAAGCGGCTTTAATTTATCCGCATCCCCCGCAGCAAACGTGGCAACGATATATTCAAAGGCTGAATTGGCTTTTGCGACAAAGTCGGCGGGATCGAACCCGGGATCAGCAACCTGAATCTGGGTCAACCCTGCCCCAAGGGGGGTATCGCCCTCAATGGTCTGTCCATTGCGGCCGGGCATCCTGACAACATTGTCTTCTTCTTCGTCTTCATCAAGAACATCATCGTTGGCCGGGCGCGAACGGCTTTGTTCTGTTTGATAAGAATCGGAATCGCGTTGGTCGTGCCCCGTTCTTTTTCCGAGCACGCTTCGAAGGCGCAAGATTACAAATGCCGCAATTAGGGCAAAGAAAATAATGTCAAAAAACTGGAAGCTACTGCCCATGTTTATCCTTATGTTCCGGGATGTTCCGGGAAAACGTCACCTACGTTAGCCCTTGGCCCCTTTAAAATCCAGTTCTGCCTACCACTTGTATCATGTACGCCATAACACGGTTTTAGAGACAGTAAATTATAAAGATAATATCCGTTCTGGACATAGGGCCTTAAAGCCCCGATTTTAAGAGGCAATATGATCCTTTTTCTCGTATTTATCATCGTCCCCATCGTCGAAATCGCCATCCTGATCCAGGTTGGCGGATTGATCGGTGGCTGGGAAACCGTCGCCATTGTCATCCTGACTGCCATGGCAGGAACAGCCCTGTTCCGCACCCAGGGGTTCCGGGTTCTGGCCAGAGCCGAAGAAACCCTTTCAAAAGGGGCCTTTCCAGCGGAAGAACTTTTCGATGGCATCTGTATTCTGGTCGCTGGCATTTTGTTGTTAACCCCCGGTTTTGTCACCGACGCAATGGGGTTGGCCCTTCTTGTGCCGGGCCTTCGGGGTTTAATTGGCCGCTTTGTCTGGCAAGCCATTACGCGATCTGGCCACACCCATGTTTATGGACAATGGTCCGGACCCACGTCCGGGCAACCCCATCAGGCCGATCACCCACATGATGATGATGCCATTGAAGGACAATTCCACGAGGTTCCCCCGGTTCATCCGGAAATTCACAAAAGAAAACCTGGGGATGAAACCTAAAAACGCGCGCAAAATTTCAGTCGCACCCTTTAATCAAAGCCGGTTTTATTGCACCTGCATTGAAACCATGATAGCCACTGCCCATAATCAAATTTTCAATACGAAGGACGGATATAAATGGCTGATGCACCAGAAGCTGGATTAAACGGAGACGCCAGCGGGTCACAAAACGGATCACAGGACGCGATACAGGGCGCAGAGCCAATGGTTCATGCCCATGCCCAGTACATCAAGGATTTTTCCTTTGAAAATCCAGATGCCCTGGACTCGATTGATGAATCCGGAGACGCCCCAGAGGTCAGTTTTAATTGTGCCGTCGAATCACGCAAACTGTCCGATGCCACCCATGAGGTCGTCCTGAAATTCGAAGGAAAAGCGATGCGCGGGGAAAAAGCCCTGTTTCTGGTCGCCCTTGATTATGCCGGGTTGTTCACCTTCGACAACGTGCCGCCTGAACATGAAGATGGCGTCATCAACGTCCATTGCCCAACCATGCTGTTTCCCTTTGCCAGAAACATCATTGCCAATGTCACCCGCGATGGCGGTTATCCACAATTGTTAATTGATATCATCGATTTCAACGCCATGTACGCCGCAAGTCTGGCGGAGAATACGGGACAGCCTGAAAACACCGAAACCTGATTTTTTCGGGCGTTGCCGCAATCAGCTCTTCCAGATTGGGTTTTTTAAACCCTCTACAAACGTTGCATGGGCTTTGGTTTCTGCATCGGATGCGTGATGGGAACGCGGTTCGCGATTGACCCTTGTCGCCGGGCCACTTTCGTTGGTTTCTGTTTTGGCTTCATTGCCAAGCCCAAGGCCTGCTTGGCGTCCACCCATAAGTTCCAGATAAACTTCGGCCAATAATTCCGCATCTAATAATGCGCCATGAACCGTTCGCGCAGAATTATCGATACCGAATTTTTTACACAACGCATCCAGATTGGCAGGTGCGCCTGGAAACTTACGCCGAGCCAGGCGCACTGTATCGGTGACACCGTGGCTTTCGAGCGTTGGCAGGCCCGCTATTTTCAGCTCTGAATTGAGAAACTTCAGATCAAATTCAGCGTTGTGAATCACAAAATCGGAATCTTCGATAAATTCCAGAAAGCCATCAACACAATCGGCAAAAATGGGGTGTTGTGACAAAAAGTCTGCGGAAAGTCCGTGAATTCGAAAGGCCCCATCGGGCATGTCGCGTTCAGGATTGACGTAAACCTGATAGTGGTTGCCCGTGGGCATCCGATTGACCAGCTCGATACAAGCTATTTCAACGATGCGGTCCCCAGCGTTCGGGTCCAGGCCCGTTGTTTCCGTATCCAGAACGATTTCACGCATGGTTTCTATAAGCCTCTACCGCCATTTTGATGCTTCATTTTTTTTACAACATTTTCCAAAGCGATAAAAGTCCGCGCTCGGCCCAAACCAGTGGGAATCACAAAATCGGCGCGGGAACATTTTTCTGTTTCCCCCATTTGGCGTCGTCTAATTGCTTCAAAGCGCGCCTGGTTCATCCCTTTGCGTGCCAAGACCCTTTGTTTTTGAATAAAAGCGGGTGCCGTCAATACCGCCACCCCATCACAAAGCGTTTCCCCGCCGGTTTCAAACAAAAGGGGAATTTCAAGGACCGCCACGGTTGCACGCGCCATATTTTGGCAAAATATAAAGCGCCTTTCTCCATCCCGCACCATTGGGTGCAGGATTGATTCCAGCCGCGCAAGGGCGACGTCATCATCAAAAACAAGCTTGCCAAGGATGTCCCGCGAAACGGCATTTTCAATGACGGCCTTTGGAAAAGCCTTGGCAATGAGCGGCACCGCCCCACCGCCAACGCCCAAAAGACCATGCACATACGCATCAGCGCTGAAGACCGGAACCTTCATTGCCCGCAGCATATTGGCCGCCGTTGATTTGCCCATCCCAATAGAGCCGGTCAGCCCCAGCATTCTGGTTGTTTTTGTCTTTGACGCCATTGAGCCCCTGTACGCGCGTGCGCGCCGTTTAACCGATCCCATCAGCAACGAAGGCATGCAGTGCTTCCGTAACCTCGGGTTCAACCCCAAACCAGCTGGCAAACCCCGGCTGGGCCTGATGCAAAAGCATGCCCAAACCCCCTGCCACCGGGTTTCCCCGGACACGCGCGGCGGCCAACAGGGGGGTTTCCATTGGGTTGTAAACAATGTCACAAACCGCAGCTTTTGGGTCCAGGTGATTTAAATCCAGATCTAGCGGTCCTTGGCCCACCATACCTTGGGTCGTGGTGTTGACGACAATGGCGGCATCTTCAAGGGTGTGATTACGCTCCACCCAATTGACAACCCGGATATTTGATCCTGTTTGCGAACCAAGACTGATTGCCAGCGCTTCAGCGCGGGCCAGAGTCCGATTAACAATCCGCACTTCAGGTGCGCCCAAATCCAATAGACCGGCCACCACAGCCCGGGCCGCACCGCCGCCGCCAATGACCATTGCTGGGCCTATGCTCGCGTCAAAATCCGGGCAATGATGAGCAAGGTTTCGGGTGAAACCAAGGATGTCCGTATTGGTGCCGATCAAGGTGCCGCCATCAAACCGAACCGTGTTAACGGCCCCGATGCGCCTTGCTGCTTCATCGGCTTCGTCAACTGCTTTAAGGGCGGCTTCTTTATGGGGCACGGTGACATTCACCCCCTCAAATCCTGATTGCGCCAATACCCGCAGGGTTTGTGCAAAATGATCCGGCGACACAGCCAAAGGCACATAGGCGCCATCGATGCCATAGTGTTCCAGCCAGTAATTATGAAGCCTGGGCGATAGGGAATGGGCCACGGGCCAGCCCAGAACGCCTGCCAGTTTTGCCTTGCCACTGATGGTCATGATTGCACCAAGTTATGATCACGCAAAAAGTGTAGAACCGCCAAGAGTGGCAGCCCAAGAATGGAAAAAAAATCGCCTTCTATTGTCGAGAATAATTGTACCCCATGGCGTTCCAATTGATAGGCCCCAACTGAATTAAGCAATTGATCCCCTGTTTCTTCCAGATAGCGGTCTAAAAATTCATCGCTGAAATCCCGCATGATCAATTTTGGGCTTTCCAGATGATGCCATATCTGTTGACCATTCCTGAAGATTGAAACGGCGGTTGCCAATTCATGGGAACGACCCCGAAGTTTCAACAGATGGCTTCTTGCATGATCCATATCAGGGGGCTTGTCAAACCAGACGCCATCCATATCCAGAATTTGATCCGCCCCGATCACCAGAGCGTCCGGGGTTTGATTGGAAACCCTGACCGCCTTCAAATTAGCAAGGACAAGTGCTGCATCAATGGCCTTGGCATTATCAGCAAACATCGATTGCTTAATAGCATCTTCATCGACATTTGCTGGAATAACCTGAAACGAAACTCCGGCATTTTCCAAAAGGGTCCGCCGTACGGTGCTGCTTGATGCAAGGATAAGTGAGGGTGCGTTATTTTTGGTCATAACCTTTATCTATACTGGTGGGCATGGTGGTTTTTTGATGCCTGTGTATAACCCCACAATAACCTGTTTTACCCGAGTCCCAAAATGTGGGTAAACCCATACTTATACATGGGGCGTTCAAACGATCCTTGTCATGAGACAATCATTTTTTGTTTTTCCACTGGAGGATAAAAAGTTTGCACCCCGTCTTGAAATGGGGATTGTGGTCTTTCCAAAAAATCTATTCACATGATTCACGTTTTTAAAAGTGCTAATAAATGCAGCTCATCTATCGTTAGTTTTTTTTATCCCCGTTTTTTCCATAGGTTTGTTTTTATTTGAGCAAAAATATTTTTATGGGGATAACATTTAGCGAATCTCTTTATCCCCATACCCACAGGCCCAACAACAACAACAACCTATTATTTATAGATTCTTTTAAATGAAATTGAAGTGACCCTAAAATGAACGATATGTCTTTATCTGATAAACCTTTGCTCTCTGCATTACGTGGAAACGTGCAATCAGTACCCCCTGTTTGGCTTATGCGCCAAGCCGGAAGGTATCTTCCTGAATATATGGAAACCAGATCGAAGTCTGAGAATTTTCTACAATTTTGTTATTCACCAGAGTTAGCGATTGAAGCAACCTTGCAACCCATTCGTCGTTTTGATCTGGATGGTGCCATCATTTTTTCTGATATTTTGGTGATCCCTGATGCACTGGGACAAAAAGTAGGTTTTCAGCCAGGACGTGGGCCGGTGTTAGAAGCACTGGAATCACCAGAGGCGGTTTTAAAACTTTCAAAAGAGAGTGTTCGAAATCATTTAAAGCCGGTCTATGAAGCCATTCGGGGTGTTAAAGCAGCGTTGCCCCCAAAGACGACGATGATTGGCTTTGCCGGCGCTCCCTGGACCATTGCGTCCTACATGATTGAGGGTGGTGCATCGAAAGATTATGCAACCTTGAAGTCGTGGGCATTTGGAAATCCAGATGGATTATCTGCATTATTTGATATCTTGGTTGATGCCATTGGCGATCATCTTTGTGCTCAAATCGAAGCCGGTGCCGAAGTGGTGCAAATTTTTGATAGCTGGGCTGGAATTTTGCCAGCGGAATTATTTGAACCCTGGTGTGTCATGCCCATCAGGCGAATTGCCGAAATTGTAAAACGCGCCCACCCTGATGTTCCTATTCTTGCTTTTCCAAACCGTTGTGCATTTGGGTATGAACAGATCGCAAATCTTGAAAACATAGATGGTGTTTCAATCGACTCGACCGTTCCGCTGGAATTTGCCCGCGATCACATCCAACCAAACGCGACGGTTCAGGGTAATCTTGATCCAATTTTACTGGTGACCGGGAATGAACCGATGCGAGCCGAGGCCCGCAGAATTATGAATTGTCTGGCATCAAAACCCTTTATCTTTAATCTGGGCCACGGCATTATTCCAATCACACCGCCCGATCATGTGGCGGATTTGATTGAAGAAATTCGTAAATGGCGCGCTTAAAAAAAATAGGCATTGTCCTGTTTAATCTTGGCGGTCCCGATGGGCCTGATGCCATTAAGCCATTTCTGTTCAATCTGTTTAATGATCCAGACATTATCCGCCTACCCCAACCCATCCGATGGGGGGTGGCGAAACTGATTTCTCATCGCCGCGCCCCGACAGCCCGGATTATTTATGATGAAATCGGCGGCGGGTCTCCCATCGTTGCCGAGACGCAAGCCCAGGTCCGGGCGCTTGAAAACTATCTTCATCAATCTTCCCCGGATATTTCGTGGAAGGCATCCATCGCCATGCGCTATTGGCATCCATTTTCGGGAGAAGCTGCCCGTGAATTGCTGGATTTTGATCCGGATCAAATCATCTTGTTGCCCCTATACCCACAATATTCAGGGACAACGACTGCATCTTCGGTCAAAGATTGGAAAAAAGCTGCCAAAACGGCGGGCCTTGATGTGCCGACACGCCAGATTTGCTGTTATCCAGAATTTCCTGATTTTATTCGTGCCCATTGCACCCTGATTGCCAAGGGTCTTGATGAAGCCTGGAAAAAAGTGGGGCCAAATCAACGGCTACGCCTTTTGCTATCTGCCCATGGATTGCCAAAACGGGTGATCGATGCGGGCGATCCCTATGCCCATCAGGTGGAAAAGACCGCTTTTGCCATCAAACAAGGCTTAGGCACAGCGCTGGACAATGTTGAAACCGTAGTTTGTTACCAAAGCCGGGTTGGGCCTTTGGAATGGATTGGCCCGCCGACCGATGGCGAAATCAGGCGCGCAGCCGATGCGGGGGCGGGCATTGTCATCGCACCCATTGCATTTGTGTCTGAACATGCAGAAACCTTGGTTGAATTGGACATCGAATATGCGAAATTGGCCCGCGATATGGGGGCGCCGTGTTATATTCGGACCCCGACACCCGGAATTGAACCCGATTTTATCCGGGCTTTGGGGTCTTTGGTGGAAAAGGCGGCTGGATCGGATCAGATGATTTTGGATAATGCTTGGATTTCGGGTGGCGGCTGTGGCACGGCATTTAAGGATTGTCCCTTGCGGGATGCACCATCCACCCTATAATTTTGTTTTGATATCGCAATAAAGGCATAAATGGTTATGGATCAATTGCTTACCACCTTCTATCCGTGGATTAAATCCCTTCATATTATCGCTGTGATTGCCTGGATGGCAGGGCTGCTCTATTTGCCCAGATTGTTTGTTTACCACGCAGAGGTACCCGCCGATTCGGATCGATCCATCATGTTAAAACTCATGGAATTGCGGTTGCTTAAATTGATTATGAACCCGGCGATGATCGCTGTATTTGTCCTGGGTGGCCTTTTGCTGGCAACGCCCGGTGTGATCAGCGGCGCCGAATACTGGTGGCATTTAAAAATCGTTTTGGTCATCGGGTTGGCGGCCCTGCACATGGTGATGGGTGCGTGGCGCCGCGCCTTTGATGAGGATCGCAACACCCGGTCTGCAAAATTCTTCCGCATGATGAATGAGGTTCCGACTGTCATAATGATCGGAATTATTATTCTGGTTATTGTCCGGCCCTTCTGAGGGCGAATAAGGTTAATTGACTTCCATCTGCATTTTGGGCTAATGAGGGTTATCGACATAACAACGCGCGGCCCAGCGCGGTTCCCCATCCCATAAATGCCGTTTCAGACCCCGGTTCGGTCATCTCCGCTACATTTCAAGTTTATGGTTTCAGCATTCCGGGGTTTTCCGTCTAACGCGTGTTTCTTTTTCCCAATCCCACCTCACATTCAGATTGTCATTTCTCATGAACCTTCAAGAACTTAAAGAAAAATCCCCGGCTGATCTTTTGGCCTGTGCCGAAGAGTTGGAAATTGAAAACGCCTCAACTTTGCGCAAGCAAGACATGATGTTTGCCATCCTGAAGGCGCTTGCAGAAAACGACACGGTCATTACAGGGATTGGGGTGGTTGAAATTCTTCAAGATGGTTTTGGTTTTCTGCGTTCACCAGAATCAAATTATCTGCCAGGTCCCGATGATATTTATGTATCCCCATCCCAGATCAGGCGTTTTGGATTAAGAACTGGCGACACAGTTGAAGGCGAAATTCGATCCCCCAAAGATGGCGAACGGTATTTTGCCCTTTTGAAAGTGTCTCAAATTAATTTTGGGGACCCCGAAGAGGTTCGCCATCGCATCAATTTTGATAATCTGACACCGCTTTATCCCGATGAGCGTTTGTCCATGGAAATGGATGATCCCACGCTCAAAGATCCGACCCCAAGGGTGATTGATCTGATCTGTCCCGTTGGCAAAGGCCAACGCGCCTTGATTGTCGCACCGCCGCGTACCGGTAAAACCGTGATGTTGCAAAACATTGCCCATTCCATCGCCAAGAATCATCCAGACTGTTATCTGATCGTTTTGTTGATTGATGAACGCCCGGAAGAAGTGACCGACATGGCGCGCACCGTTAAAGGCGAAGTCGTGAGCTCCACGTTTGATGAGCCTGCTACCCGCCATGTTCAGGTAACGGAAATGGTTTTGGAAAAAGCCAAGCGGCTGGTTGAACACAAACGCGACGTTGTGATTTTGCTAGATTCAATTACCCGTTTGGCACGCGCATACAACACGGTGGTGCCGTCTTCGGGGAAGGTTCTGACCGGTGGTGTTGATGCCAATGCCCTGCAGCGGCCCAAGCGTTTCTTTGGTGCCGCGCGTAACATTGAAGAAGGTGGGTCTTTGACCATCATCGCAACCGCGTTGGTAGATACCGGTTCGCGGATGGACGAAGTGATCTTTGAAGAATTCAAGGGCACGGGCAATTCGGAAATTATTCTTGATCGTAAGCTTTCCGACAAACGATCCTTCCCGTCTATCGACATTACCCGCTCAGGCACCCGCAAAGAAGAACTGCTGGTCGATCAGGGCACCCTTTCCAAGATGTGGGTGCTGCGTCGAATTCTGATGCCCATGGGCGTTGTCGATGCCATGGAATTTTTGTTGGATAAACTGAAGGCATCAAAGAACAACGACGATTTCTTTGATTCTATGAATACCTAAAACGTTGGAATGCTTTTAAAAAGGGCCTGAGGAAAATCTTCAGGCCCTTTTTTTATGGCATCAAGATCGAAGAACCGGTTGTGCGCCGGGCTTCCAATTCCCCGTGTGCATGGGCGGCTTCATCAAGCCCATAGCGCTGGTTGATTTCGATTTTCACAACACCTTTGCTGACGACATCAAAAAGATCGGTCGCGGCCACCAACAGGTCTTCGCGTGCGGCAACGTAATGGATAAGGGTTGGTCGTGTCACAAACAGAGACCCTTTCTGTGAAAGTGTCAGTAGAGGAAAGGGTGGTACTGGGCCTGAGGCGTTGCCGAAGCTGACCATCATGCCAAGGGGGTGCAAACAATTTAGGGAGTCTTCCCAGGTATCTTTGCCAATAGAATCGTAAACCACCGGCAGGCCCTTGCCATCGGTGATTTCACGCACCCGATCGAGAAAATTTTCGCGGGTATAAATAATGGGGTGATCACAACCGTGGTTTCGGGCCAGTTCCGCTTTTTCGTCCGATGACACGGTGCCGATGACGGTGGCGCCCAAATGTTTGGCCCACTGGCACAAAATCAGCCCAACCCCGCCAGCGGCGGCATGGACCAGAATGGTTTCCCCGGCTTTAACCGGATGGGTGCGCCGAACCAGATACCGTGCGGTCATGCCTTGGAGCATCATGGCCGCGCCCTGTTCATCGGAAATTGTATCGGGCAGTTTGACCAGACGGTTGGCCGCCATAACACGGCGCTCACAATATGATCCGATCCCACCGCCATAGGCGACCCGGTCACCAACAGCGACATCTGTGACGCCATCGCCTATGGCCTCAACCACACCGGAACCTTCCACCCCAAGGGTATGGGGTAGTTCGGGCAGTTTGTAGAGACCGGTGCGATGGTAGGTATCTATGAAATTAAGGCCGATGGCTGTGTGGCGGACCAGTGCTTCGCCGGCACCGGGTTCGCTAATATCAATGTCGTCTATGACAAGGGCATCAGTCCCGCCGTATTCATGAATGCGAACAGCTTTGACCATTGTGGTTCTCCGTAGGTTATGCGGGCGTGACCGGTTGTGCCCTAATCTAGATTATCTTTTAAAAATGCTAAGGTTCGCTGATTTGCCATTGCCGCTGTTTCTGGATTGTATGTGGTGCCCCCGAGACGGGCAAAGGCATGGGCAGCGCCGGGATATGAATGCAGCGTCACCAGATCATTTTTGCCAAGTTCGGCTTTGATCAATGCCTGGGCTTCTGGTGATACGAAATCATCGTTTCCAGCAATATGCAGCATCAACGGGCGGGTGATGTTTGCGGCCTGTCCCAGACCGTCTTCAATGCCAATCCCATAATAGCCGACAGCGACATCGATATTGGTGCCGGTAGAGACGAAATAGGTAAGCGATCCACCCAGACAATAGCCAACACAACCGACTTTTCCCGTGCATTCCTCAGATCGGCGGATATGGTCCAGGGTCGCTTTGATGTCCAACAAACCCTTTGGGACATCAAATTCCTGATAAAGGTCGAATGCCAATTCCATTTCTACTTCTGTTTTGTCTGTAATCTGGATGCCGGGTTTTAGGCGCCAGAAAAGATCGGGGCAAAGGGTAATGAATCCCTGAGCGGCAAACCCATCGGCAAGGGTGCGCATGACGTCATTAACACCAAATATTTCCTGAACCAAAATGATGGCCGGGGCCGGGGCTTTTTGGGGAAGGGCCAGATAGGTAGAAAACTTTCCGCCATCTACGGCATTAATTGTGATTTCAGGCATAATGATTCCCCCTTTTTTCTTGAATGAAGCTGACTGTATTGGTTGTTTTAGCCGCTCACCGGCGCACCTTCAAGACGAAGAAGCAGGGCCTTTGTTTCTATCCCCCCGTGGCCTGAATATCCGTGCAAGGAGCCATTTGCCCCAAGCACGCGATGACACGGGATGATGATGGGAATGGGGTTGGCCCCACAGGCCCCGCCAACGGCGCGCGGGCTTGAAGATATTTTTTTGGCCAATGCCCCATAAGACAGCGTTTTCCCAAAGGGTATGTTTGATAATCCTTGCCATACCTTGCGTTGGAATTGTGTGCCATCCGGTGCCATGGGCAGGGAAAACGTTTTCAATTCTCCTTTGAAATAGGCGGCGATCTGTTTTCGTGCGTCGGCTAAAACCGGCGTTGGTTTTGCATTTCGCAAACCTTTTCCCACTGCCCAGGTAAGCCCCGTGATAGCTCCGCCCGTTTCAAACAGTGTCAGGTTTCCAACGGGGCTGGCCACTGTTAGCCGCGATACGGGGTCTTGATTCGTGAAGCCGGGTTTACGTGCAGAGACCATGGCTTAATGCTTTCGCTTCTGTGATGGGTTCAGAACAAGTTTGGTTTCGACAAATATAGGCTGTTGGTTTTCCATCCAGCTGTGTTTTGCCAAAGGCGGGATGGCCTGGGGCCAAGGTGGCATCTGGATCAATCACCTGTAGTACCAGGTTCGGTTCTGGTGCTGAAAGTGCGGCTGAGATCAGTGCGCTTGTTTCCGGGTCTTGGGATTTACCAACAATAATGGTTTCAACGCCGTGATGAAGAAGACCGGCGGCGTTAATTAATGTTGCAAGGGAGAATGCATTGCTTTCAAGGGCGGCAGAAAAGGCCGCAACTATTTCTTCGGCCCGTTTGCGATAGTGATCGTTGCCGGTCATAAGCCAAAGGCGGGCAAAAACGTCGACCATGATTCCGGCCCCCGATGGTGTTGCGCTGTCATTGGCATTGCGGGTGCGCAAAATCAGGTCATCGGCATCATCGGCGCTGAAATAATATCCGCCGTTTTCATCCTCGTAATGATTATCTAAAACTTTTGTCCAGGCAATGGCCTGATCAAGACGCGATTGATTACCATCTATGCCGTAAAGAATAAGGGCGGCGCGTGCCATGGCGGCGTAATCGTCCAGCATGGCATCGTTGCCTTGTTGCCCTGCACAGTAACTATGGACGAGGCGGTTTTCATCGCGCGCATTTACGACCATATTTGAAACGATAAAATCATAAGCCCCGGTTGCTGCCATGATCCAGTCCGGTCGATCCATGGCACCGCCTGCGCGCGCCAGCGCTGCGATCATCATGCCATTCCAATCGGCCAATATTTTGTCATCAAGTCCCGGACGCACGCGTTTGCTACGTGCCTCCAATAGTTTTTTACGGCAGACCAAAAGCCTATTTTCCTCTTTATTATCAAGAGGATCAGGGGATGACGTTCGGTTGAGAATATTTTTGCCTTCCCAGTTTCCAGCATCGCTAGCATCATAGGTTTCTTTAAAAAATTTAGAATCATCGCCTAAAACATCGTCAAGTTCGGATGTGTCCCAAACATAAAACTTGCCTTCTACCCCTTCGCTATCTGCATCCAGTGTACCTGCAAACCCGCCGCCATCGGTCACCATTTCGCGGATAACCCAATCTGCTGTTTCAGCCATGCGTTCTGAATACAGGGGGTTCGAATCCAGGCTGTGAACAAGGCGCAGCAGTTCTAATAATTGTGCATTGTCATAGAGCATTTTTTCAAAATGGGGCACCAGCCAGGCATCATCGGTGGCGTAGCGTGAAATGCCACCGCCGACATGATCATAGATTCCGCCCTGACACATTTTGCCAAGGGCGAACAAAACGGCATCGGTCATTTCAGAATTCTTTGATCTGCGCCCTGCACCAAAGACCAATTCCAACGCGGGCGCATTGGGAAACTTTGGGGCCGATCCAATGCCGCCATTGACGGGATCAAATTCCTTTAAAAGATGTTCACCTAAGCGTTCAGTAATTTCCGGGCCAATCAGATCACCTTTGATGGGCTCTGATCGTTTTGCAAGCGCGTCTTTCAGGGTGGCAACATTTTGTGCGATTTCATCGCCTTTATTTTTATAAAGATCATTGACCCGTATCAGCATTGCGCCGAACCCTGGCCGGCCATATTTGGCTTCGGGGGGAAAATAAGTGCCTCCCCAAAAGGGTTCCCCTTCGGGGGTTAGAAACATGGTCAATGGCCAGCCACCGTGTTCGCCGATGAGCGCCAAGGCTGCTTGATAAATGGCATCAAGATCGGGGCGCTCTTCGCGGTCAACCTTGATGTTGATGTAAAGGCTGTTCATCACTTCAGCGATGGCTTCGTTTTCAAAACTTTCATGGGCCATGACATGGCACCAGTGACAGGCCGCATACCCGATGGAAAGCAAAATGGGTTTATTTTCTGATTTTGCCAGCGCCAAAGTTTCCGCGCTCCAGCCCCGCCAATGAACCGGGTTATTGGCATGTTGCAAGAGATAGGGACTGGTTTCTTTGTTGAGTTCGTTAACCATAAAAGTCTGTGTAATCCTGTAAATTCAAAATGAGCCCCTAGCATCATTACGCATAAACGTGTAAGCGGAAGATGGGTGGTGATGTGATGCGCGCCGCCAAATAAATGTAGCTTATTTTTAATCGATACGGTGTGCTAAACGACCATGGATTTCCCTGACACCATTTTTGCGCTGGCCTCTGGCGCGCCGCCTGCAGGCATCGCCGTGATCCGCATTTCTGGATCTCAGGGGGGGCAGGTGTTGATGCGTCTTTCGGGAAAACCCTTGCCGGTGCCAAGGATGGCCACCCGAACCCGGTTTATGCGGCCCGATGCGGGGGACAAGGATATCGTTCTTGATGATGGCATCGCCATCTGGTTTCCGGGCCCACAAAGCTTTACCGGCGAAGATGTTGTTGAACTTCACATTCATGGGGGGCGCGCGAGCATCGAGGCCGTGGCGAGCGCGCTTTCAGGCTTTGAGGGCGTGCGTATGGCTGAGCCCGGTGAATTTACCCGGCGCGCCTTTGAAAATGGCAAATTGGACCTGACCCGTGCCGAGGCACTGGCCGATCTTGTGTCGGCAGAGACCGAAGCCCAACGCCAACAAGCCCAGCGACAATTTTCAGGTGCGTTGGCGGATCGCTATGACGGGTGGCGCCAAGACCTGGTGGCAATGCTGGCCCATGTTGAAACCGTGGTTGATTTTGCCGATGAAGAGATTCCCAAAGACCTTCTTGAGGGGCTTGATAACAAAATCTTGCGTCTCAAGGATCAGATAACACAACATATAGATGATAATCGCCAAGGCGAGCGTTTGCGGGATGGCTTTGAAATTGCCATTATCGGTGCGCCCAACGTTGGAAAATCCAGTTTGCTGAATGCATTGGCCCGCCGCGATGTGGCAATCGTTTCAGAAACTGCCGGGACCACCCGTGATGTGGTGGAACTTCATCTTAATTTGGGCGGGTTGCCGGTTACCTTGGCCGATACCGCAGGCATTCGCGATTCTCTGGACAAAGTGGAAGAAGAGGGCATACGCCGCGCCCTTGTTCGGGCAGAGGGTGCAGACCTTCGTTTGGCCGTTTTTGATGCCGCCACTTGGCCCGATCTGAACCCAGCCACGGTTGCATTGATGATGGGCGAAACCATTGCGGTCTTTAATAAGGGCGATTTGGCTGATGGCAATCTTACAGCAAATGCCAAACGCTCTGATATTAAGGGCCCATTAGGCCCGGTTCCGGCCTTTGTTGTGTCGGCTTTGACGGGTAATGGCTTCGATGCATTGCTTGATGCCATAAAAAGTGCCGCTTCTAAGGGGATTGATGTGTCGCCAGGATCGGCGCCCCTGACCCGAATGCGCCATCGCACCGCGCTGGTTGAGGCCCTTGAGGCCCTTGATCGGATCGAAACGCCGATGCGGGCCGATAGCCCGGAACTTTTGGCTGAAGACCTGAGGCTTGCAGCCCGCGCTGTTGGGCGGATTACGGGCACTGTGGATGTTGAAGACGTGCTGGACCTTATTTTTTCCGAATTTTGTATCGGGAAATAACCCAAAGGTCGGCATGTTGAGCCGGACGTTGAGGTGTTTCACGTGAAACATCGCCCGAAAACCTTTGACAGGGTTAAATCAAGGGGGTAAGCCCGCAACCATGACACAATTACATGACAAATATGACGTGGTGGTCATAGGCGGTGGCCATGCCGGGTGCGAGGCTGCGGCTTCCGCTGCCCGTATGGGTGCATCGACGCTTCTTGTCACCCATCGCATTGAAAGCGTTGGCGAGATGTCGTGCAATCCTGCAATTGGCGGCCTTGGTAAGGGCCATTTGGTGCGCGAAATTGATGCGTTGGATGGCCTTATGGGCCGGGCCATTGATCGCGCCGGCATCCAGTTTCGCATCCTAAACCGGTCAAAAGGCCCAGCGGTCCGGGGGCCTCGGGCTCAGGCGGATCGGGCGCTTTATCGCAATGCCATTCAGGATTTGCTGGGGGAGCTGGAAAACCTGGATATTATGGGTGAAGCGGTTGATGACTTGATTTTGGATCAGGGCCGTATTGCGGGGGTTCGGACCGAAAAGGGCCGCGACATTGCCGCAGGCGCGGTTATTTTGACCACCGGGACGTTTCTTCGGGGTTTGATCCATCTGGGTGAAGAAACAACCCCCGGCGGCCGGGTAGGCGATGCACCCGCGCTTGGCCTTTCAAAGACGCTGTTGCGTTTCGGGTTTGCTTTGGGGCGCCTTAAAACAGGGACGCCACCGCGCCTTGATAAGCGAACCATTGATTTTTCAGGGCTTGATGTTCAGCCAGGCGATCACCCGCCAGAGCCATTTTCTTCCCTGACTGATCGGATCACGACGCCGCAAATCCCCTGCCATATCACCACGACAACCCCTGAAACCCATGATTTGATCCGGGCCAACCTTGATCGCGCACCCATTTATTCCGGCCAAATTCTAAGCAAAGGCCCAAGGTATTGCCCGTCTATAGAAGATAAGGTGGTTCGCTTTGCCGATCGTGAGCACCATCAGATTTTTCTGGAGCCAGAAGGGCTGGATGATCCCACAATCTATCCAAATGGCATTTCCACATCTCTGCCGAGAGACGTCCAAGAGGGCCTTTTGAAAACCATTCCGGGTTTGGAGCGGGTTGAAATGTTCCGCCCCGGTTACGCCATTGAATATGATTATGTTGATCCAAGAGAACTATCCCATAGCCTTGAAACCCGCAGAATTCCTGGGCTTTTTCTAGCAGGGCAAATTAATGGCACAACCGGGTATGAAGAAGCCGGAGCACAGGGGCTGGTTGCTGGAATCAATGCGGCGCGCAAGGTTTCCAATGATGGACTGAGCCCTGAAAGTGCGTTCATTCTTGATCGGGCAGAAGCCTACACCGGGGTCATGATCGACGATTTGGTGACCAAGGGCGTGAGCGAGCCGTACCGAATGTTTACGTCCCGAGCCGAATACAGGCTGCATCTTCGGGCTGATAATGCCGACCAGCGCCTGACGGAAAAGGGCAATGCCATTGGCTGTGTTGGCCCAATTCGCGCAGAAGCCTATCGGTTCAGGGCATCTCATTTGGCGGATGCACGGGCTTTACTGGAAACGCTTTCTGCTTCTCCGAAGGTGCTTGAAAGCCACGGCATTCATGTTGCTGGCGATGGCGTTCGCCGTACCGCGGCCAGATTGCTGGCCAACGGTGATATCAGCCTTGATCGATTGAAAGGCCTGTGGCCTGAGCTTTCCAAGATTGATCCAAAGGTAACGGCTCAGGTGGAGACAGATTGCCGGTATGCGGTTTATCTGGATCGCCAAAACGCTGATGTTGCTGCGTTCCGCCGTGACGAAGCCCTTGGAATCCCGGCCGATCTTGACTATGGAACAATTGGCAGCCTGTCTAATGAAGTGCGCGAAAAATTGGAACGGGTCCGCCCCGAAACTCTTGGCCATGCATCCCGGATTCCCGGGATAACGCCCGCAGCCCTGACCGCACTTTTGGGCCATGTCCGCCGCTTGAAAGCGACGGGTCGCGGCACTTCTGCTGCTTCGGCATAGTGGGGGCCTTCTTAAATGGCCAATAACCCAATCGACACCCCATACGGTGAGAATGATTTTTCCCGAGATGTAAATGTTTCACGTGAAACATTGGATGCTTTGATCCGGTATCACGATCACGTCGTAAAATGGCAAAAAGTCGTAAATTTGGTGGGTCCTGAGAGTTTGGGCTACATCTGGCACCGCCATATTCTGGATTCAGCACAGCTTTTGCCCTTGCTGCCAAAGAAAGATAAACCCGTTATCCTTCTTGATTTGGGCAGTGGTGGTGGATTTCCAGGACTGGTTCTGGCGATTTTAGCGGCGGGGCAGGGTCTGGATTTGGCGGTTCATTTGGTGGAATCAAATGGTCGAAAATGTTCTTTTTTGCGGGAAACAGCGCGGGTTTGTGGGGTTAATGTTGAAATCCATCGCCAACGCCTCGAACAAATTTCACCTTTTGAAGTAGATGTCATCACAGCACGGGGGTTTGCGCCCTTGCCAAAACTCCTTGATTTGGCAGAACCCTTTCTGACCTTGTCTGATCCTTTGGCATTGCTGCTTAAAGGGCGAACCTGTGATCAGGAATTGACCGCAGCGCGAAAAAATTGGAAGATAGAGGCTGACACAATCCCCAGCGAAAGCGACCCAGAGGGGGTCGTCCTGAGGATTAAAGGCATAAAACGTGGATGAATCCACCGAAAATACACAGAATATAGAAAATCCAGAGCCTAAAGAGCCTCATGGAGCGGGGGACAGTGCGGAATCCGTTCTGACATCGGTGTCCAGGGCACGGATCATGATTATTGCCAACCAAAAAGGCGGGGTTGGTAAAACAACCACGGCTATAAATCTGGCAACGGCGCTTGCAGCAGTGGGTTCCCGGGTTTTGGTACTCGATCTTGATCCTCAGGGCAATGCCTCAACAGGGCTTGGAATTCCCCATAATCGGCGGAAAAAGGGCACGTATGACCTTCTGACCGGAGAGGCGAAAGTCTTCGATGCCGCAATTTCAACCGATGTCCCGGGCCTGGATGTGGTGCCCAGCACCGTGGATCTGGCGGGCATTGAATTGGAGCTGATTGATATGGAGCGCAGGGAATATCGCCTGCGCGATGCCCTGGCAGGGGGTGGCGGGGATTATGACTACATTCTGGTCGATTGCCCGCCGTCTCTTAGTCTTTTGACCCTGAACGGACTTGTTGCAGCGGATGCCGTGCTGGTTCCCTTGCAGTGTGAATTCTTCGCCCTTGAAGGGCTGACCCATCTATTGAAAACCATTGAGCGGGTGCGTCAAAGTCTGAACCCAACCCTTGAACTACAAGGAGTGGTATTGACCATGGCTGATACACGCAACAACTTGACAAATATGGTGGCATCCGATGTTCGGGACTTTTTGGGGAGCAAAGTTTATGACACCATCATTCCCCGCAATGTTCGGGTTTCAGAGGCGCCATCCCATGGCAAGCCAGTGCTGCTTTATGATTTTAAGTGTCCGGGGTCCCAAGCCTATATTCAGCTTGCCCGGGAAGTTATCAAGCGCGAGGAGGCGCGGGTTGCATGAGTAGCGATGATCCAGAATTGGGCTCAGAAACGGGTCCCGAAGCTGGGAACAATCCTCAGTCTGAACCCATTCCCGGGGCAAAACCCGCAAAGCGCAATCTTGGCCGGGGGCTGGCTGCGTTGTTTGGTGAAGAAGAAGCGGATTATGCAGAGATTGACAAGCTCCGGACGTCACGGCGCATGCCTGTTTCCCAGTTACAACCAAGCCCCTTGCAGCCACGGCGCAATTTCCGCGCAGAAGATTTGCAGGCACTGGTTAATTCCGTTCGTGAAAAAGGCGTGCTTCAGCCACTTTTGGTGCGACGCGTTGCAGGCGATAGCGAACGATTTGAAATCATTGCGGGTGAGCGCCGCTGGCGGGCGGCCCAGCTGGCCCAGGTCCATGATGTTCCTGTCGTGGTGCGCGACATGGATGATGCAGAAGCGTTGGAAATTGCCCTTGTGGAAAATATCCAACGCCAGGATTTGTCGCCCCTTGAAGAAGCCGATGGCTATCAGCGTCTGATGAATGATTTTTCCCACACCCAGGAAGATTTGGCGCGTGCGGTTGGAAAAAGCCGCCCCCATATTGCGAACATGCTTCGCTTGCTTGGGTTGCCAGACCCGGTGAAAGAAATGGTGGATGATGGCAGGCTGAGTGCGGGCCATGCCCGGGCGCTATTGAGCGCACATAATCCCATAGCGCTTGCCCATGATGTTTTGAAGCGCGGACTTAATGTTCGCCAAACTGAAAAACTGGCATCTCAGGAAAAATCATCGAAAGCGACGGTGCCAAAAAAAGCAGCGGCGAAATCTGGTGGGAAAGATGCCGATACATTGGCGCTGGAACATGATCTATCGACCCTTCTGGGCCTTAAGGTCGCGATATCCCTGAAGGGTGAAGCAGGCGATATCTCCATACATTTTGAAACCCTTGAACAGTTGGATGATGTTTTGCATCGTCTCAAACGCACCCCACCCAGTTCCTAAAATATCAATAAGTAATTGATATTAAACGATAATTATGACCTTTGACCGTGCCGTGCTGCATTGGCGATCTGCATGAGAACGCGCGCTGAGATCAGGTGAGCGGGCTGGCCCGTAGATTTGCACCGTATTTCGGCATCTGTTAACAGGCCCAACGCCGCGGTTAGGCGAGGAAGGGTCCAGGTCCGCGTCTGTGCTCTAAAACGATCCGCGAGCTTGAAAAAAACAGGGGGTCTCAGGGATTTCATGGCGCTTCCAATGTCAGACCCTTTGTGGGCCTGGCTGCACACTAAATGGAGGCGTTGAAAATGACGCTGCGCTGCGCGGAGAATTGCAATGGGGCTTTGGCCTTCCTGGGATGCACGCGCCAGGGCCTGATCAAGCGCTCCAAGGTCACCACTGGCAGCAGCATAAATTGCCTCATCAATATCTGAACTGCCACCGCTGCCAACCACGGCCAGACAATCTTCTAACGTGACGTCTAATTTCCCGGCGCAGTATAGGGCAAGCTTTTCCAGCTCGCGGCGGGTGAGCTGTCGATCTGTACCAAGATGGCCAGCTAACCATGATCGGGCATCGCCATCGAGCTTCAGTCCGTGATCGCGCAAAGCATCCGTGATAACGCGTTCAAGCCCGGCACCTTCATCCAGGTAGCAGGCAATTGCAGCACAGGATTCATTTCCTTCAAACAAACGCCGAAGGCTGGAACGCGGAGAAAGCTCTGCGGCCTCTACGATTAAAAGAGAAGGGGCCGGCGCGGGACATTCAGAAAGCCGATTAACGGTTTCAGTGATAATGGTGGAAAGGCCATCGACGGCATTCTTTAGATGCACGGCACGGCGACCACCACCAAAGGGAAGAGCCAGGGCTTCGTCGGCAAGCCGGGCGGGATCATTGCGCAACTCTGGCGGGGTGAGTTCAGAAATAAGAAAAGGATCGTTTACGACATTGGTAATTTTAAGAATGGCAAATCTGGCGCGTTCCCGGATCAACCCTGAATCGGGACCGTAAAGAAGAATGGCCCGGGTGTCATCGCCAAGGGTATTGATAAAATCATCAGCACGGGCGGGTGAAATTTTCATGGATTTTGTGGGGTTCCATATCCGGGTTGGGCGGGGAAATTTAGATTGCCATAGGAATCAAGAGCCGGGTTATTGCTTGGCCCGGCTGGCGCTGGTTTTGCCCTTGCCGCATTTGCCTTGTTCAAATGGACTAGAAAAACAGCCGTCCGATTTTTGATGTTGTTACTAAGGTCTTTCGTGCCACGTTGAACAGCATTTTGTTCAGAGACAATTGAGGCAAATCGGGATTCAAGAACATTGTAGCTATTGGTGCTGACGGCCTGGCCTGAATGAATCACCTTGCCAGATTTTTTATCATAGAGCTCAAACTGTGCATTAAGGATCAGGTTGTTGCGGGTAGTGGTTTCGTCTTTCCGGATGCCAAGACCCTGGATGCTTTTTGTTAAATTAATTTTAAGCCGCCATCGTGGGTTTGCAGATTTGCCACGCATGTGCATTTTCTTTGTAAGATACTGATATAAAAGCTGCCCTTCGCGTTCCTTGATGGGATCAATTTGTATGGCCGCCAAAAGGGCATTATTGGCAGCATTCTGGCGCTCACCATAAAGGGGTTGAAACCCACAGGCGGCAACAAACAAACAGGCAGTGATTACCGTTGGCCATTGCAGGCCTGTCACAAAAAAACGAATTGGTTTTTGGGGTTTAAACCACGACATTGATAACCCGATTTGGAACGACAATAATTTTACGCACTGTTTTATCACCGATTGCGGTGCGGACATTTTCCAGTGCCATGGCCCCATCTTCTGCCAGTTTTTGATCTGCATCCAGTGGTAATTCCAAAGTGCCGCGAAGCTTTCCATTGACCTGAACAGAAATGGTTACGCTTTCATCAATGACCAGAGCGTTATCCGCAACGGGCCAGGGCGTTTCTACCAACGGCGTTGTGTGGCCAAGGTTGGACCATAATTCTTCGGCAATATGGGGAATGAACGGTGCCGCCAATTGCACGAGAACTTCAAGCCCTTCACGGCGCACAGCGCGGGTAGGATCATCTTCACCCTTCAAGTCACCAATGACATTTGAAAATTCACGGATGTGGGCAACGGCGCGGTTGAACCGCAATTTTTCAAGATCCCCTGTGACATCAACGATTGCCTTGTGGGTTGCGCGCCGTGCTTCAAGGGCATCGCCCTTACAAGCTTCAAGGGCGGATGATTCCCCGGGTTTGGTGATGATCGCTTCATCAACCATGCGCCAGAGACGGTTCAGATAACGCCATGCGCCATCAATACCAGAATCGGTCCAGTCAAGATCACGTTCAGGGGGAGAATCTGAAACGATGAACAACCGCACGGTATCGGCACCATAGGATTTTATAATGGCTTCGGGGTCCACCACATTCTTGCGTGACTTGGACATCTTTTCCGATCGGCCAATGGTAACCGGTGTTCCGTCACTGGTCGTGGGATTTTTGTCATTGCCGTCACGCTGCACCTCTTCGGGGTATAACCAGCGGCCATCTTGGGCACGATAGGTTTCATGGCAGACCATGCCCTGGGTCAAAAGACCGTCAAAGGGTTCATCGATAGAAAGATAGCCACAATGCTTCAAGGCTCGGGTGAAAAACCGTGAATAAAGTAGATGCAAGACAGCGTGCTCAATGCCCCCGACATATTGATCAACAGGCAGCCAGTATTCGGCGGCTTCTTTGTCGATAGGGTCTTGGGCCTTTGGCGCACAATAGCGGGCAAAATACCACGATGATTCAAAGAAGGTATCAAAGGTATCTGTTTCGCGTTCACTGTCATGGCCGCATTTTGGGCAGGCCACATTTTTCCATGTTGGATGACGCAAAAGTGGATTGCCCGGGGAATCGAAATCCACATCTTCGGGCAAGGTTACGGGCAGGTCCTTATCCGGCACACCGACAGGTCCGCAATCGGGGCAATGAATAATGGGGATGGGACATCCCCAATACCGCTGGCGTGAAACCCCCCAATCGCGCAGGCGATAGGTGGTTTCCAACGCGCCCATTCCTTTTTCAGAAAGCGTTTTTGCGGCCAGGGTTTTTGCCGCTTCGACGCCCAACCCATCCAGAAAATCAGAATGGGCAAGAATGCCATCCCCGGTATAGGCCTCGCTATCAACGACAAACGCATTTGCATCTGTATCTTCGGGGATAACCACCGGCAGGATGGGAAGGTCATATTTCCGCGCGAAATCAAGATCACGCTGGTCGTGGGCGGGGCAGCCAAAAATGGCCCCGGTGCCATAATCCATCAAGACAAAATTGGCGACATAGACCGGCAATGTTTCCCCAGCCTTGAAGGGGTGGTGCACGGAAAGCCCGGTATTAAAGCCCTGTTTTTCTGCCGTTTCTACGGCAGCTTCCGATGTGCCCATGCGGTTGCATTCCGCAATAAAGGCCGCCAGTTCGGTATTATCGGTGCTTAAGGTGTCGGCCAGGGGATGGTTGGGGGAAATGGCAACGAAGGCGGCCCCAAAAAGGGTGTCGGGCCGGGTGGTGAAGACTTCCAGGGTTTCATCGCGCTCTCGCAGGCGGAATTTAACCCGGGCACCGTTGCTGCGCCCGATCCAGTTTTCTTGCATGATTTGGACCCGATCGGGCCAGCGTTCCAGCTTGGCCAGATCATCCAGTAATTCATCTGCAAAGGCGGTAATGCGTAGAAACCATTGATTTAATTTACGTTTTTCTACTTCTGCACCGCTGCGCCAGCCTTTGCCATCAATCACCTGTTCGTTGGCAAGCACTGTGTTGTCCACAGGATCCCAATTGACCCAGGATTCCCTGCGATAGGCCAGCCCTGCTTCCATGAAGGCCAGAAACATTTTCTGTTCGTGGACGTAATAATCGGGGTCACAGGTGGCAATTTCACGGTCCCAATCAATGGATAACCCCATGGATTTCAGCTGATCTCGCATGGTGGCGATGTTTTCATGGGTCCACTTGGCTGGATGAACGTTGTTTTCGATGGCGGCATTTTCGGCAGGAAGGCCAAAGGCGTCCCATCCCATGGGATGAAGGATGGCGTGTCCCTGGGCCTTTTTGAAACGCGCGATGACATCGCCCAGCGTATAGACCCGGACGTGGCCCACATGAATGCGCCCCGATGGATAGGGAAACATTTCCAGAACGTAACATTTATTGCCAGCTTGGGGCCGGGATGAAACATCGGGTGTAGAGAAAACCCCTGATGTGTTCCAGGCGGCCTGCCATTTGGCTTCGATGATTTTTGCGTTATAACGTGGCATGTTGATCGCGGGTGTCGGTGGGAATAAAATTGAATGAAATCAGGTGCAGATTGTCTATTGTCAGGGGGTCTAGCGCAAGGCCTGCTTGTTTGGAAAAATGCTCAACGGCGTGTCGTCTGATTAGAAATTTGGGCATGATGGTGTCCGTTGTACCAATCGGTGGTTAGGGTATTGGGTAAAAACATTTAGAAACGGGATTTGGGCCTTTGAAAAAGAGAGTTTTATACGTTCTTCAGGAATATCCCCAGCTTTCTGAGACATATATTTACAACGAAATTGAACATGTTTCCCATCTTTATGAGCTGGAAATATTTGCGCTTAACCACGCGAATCTGCCCTACAAAAATCACCGCGCCTTTACGGTGGGCGGCGATGAGATTGAGCAAAAACTGGATGAAATTAACACCGCTTTCAAACCGGATGTTGTGCATTTTCACTACCTGACCGTCGCATCCAGGATTTTCCCATTTTGCCAACACTACAATCTTCCCTTCACAATTCGCGCCCACAGCTTTGATGTTATGGGGGCAAGTCACAAAGGCAGGGAAGCCCATGTCGCCGATATTGCCAACTATGCTGAGATGTTTAATTCCCCGCTTTGTCAGGGCGTTCTGATTTTTCCCTTTATGAAGGAATTGTTTCTGGAAGCGGGCGTGGGGGAAGAAAAAATTGTGACAACCTTTCCTGTTGCCGATATCGCCCGGTTCTATGACACCTCAGAAAATGGCGACCAAATCATCAACATGGGGGCTGCTTTGGGGAAAAAAGATATGGAAAGCTTTCTTCGCCTTGCCGCCCTTAAACCCGATCTGACCCTCAACCTGCATGCCATTGGGTATTCAAAAACGGCATTGGAGGAAAAAAATGAGGCGCTGGGCGGGCATTGCAATATTATTGACCCGGTGGAACCCGAAGCCATGCCGGCCGTCTATAAAAAACATCGCTGGCTGGTCTATACGGCAAATGATGTCATGAAAACCGTTGGCTGGCCGGTGGCCGTGGCGGAAGCGCAAGCCTCGGGGGTTGGGGTCTGTGTTGCCAATATCCGCCCGGATATGGCGGATTACATCGGTGAAGGCGGCGGTGTTCTGTTTGATGATGTAGAAGAAATCAAAGATTTGATCGCAGGCCCGGTTCCAGAAGAAATGCGCGCGCGTGGCTTTGAATTGTGTTGGCGATCAGACATTGCCACCAATATTGGGCAACTGAGCGATTTGTGGGACGGGGCTTGATCAGGCTTTTACGGGGGTTACGGAAAACCCTTGGGCCGGCGCGCCTTCCTGATGTTTTTGCCACATGGTTTCATAGGCGGCCTCTACATGACGGCGCGTTAAATCCGTGTCAAACAGGGGGCAGGAATTCAGGTTTTGTTGCAGGCGCGTGCGAACGTCCTGAAGGGCGGCATCATCTGTTGCCAGTTTCAGGGCCAGCGCTTCGTAATCTTCCAATGAATTGGTAATCAAATCGGGCATATTTGCGGCATTGAGCAGGCTTGCCGCCACCCTTCCAGCAAAGGTGGTGCCTGCGCAGGTTACAACAGGCAGCCCCGTCCACAGCGCATCACTGGCCGTGGTGTGGGCATTAAAGGGCAGGGTATCAAGAAACAGATCGGCCAGCCGGTGGCGCGCCAAATGATCGGCATGTTTGATGCGGGACGCAAAAACCAGCCTTTGGGGGTCCACACCACGGGCGGCAGCTTCTTTTTGAAGATTTTCAATGGCCTTGGGGTGACCCACCCAAAGCCAGAAAACGCTGCCTTCCACCTGTTTTAACAGACGCATCCAGATATCAAACATGGCGGGTAGAATTTTATAATTCTGGTTGAAGGAACAAAAAACAAACCCGTCATCGGGAAGCCCTGCTTCGGCCCGGGTTGGGGTGTGATCAGCAATGGATCGTTTTGAATCATTGACCTGATAGGAATCGGGTAGATAAACAACATTTTCTGAATAATAGTTTTGCTGGTCTTCGGGGATCACAAAGCGATCGGCAACAATGTAATCCATATAGCTGGCCCCAAAAGTTCCGGGATATGCCAACCAGGCGGCCTGGATGGGCGCAGGCCTGAGAGCAAATATTTTTGGCCGGCTATCACGGGTATGCCCTTTGCGATCAATGGCGATATCGATTTCGTGATGGCGGATCAATTGTGCAATTTCTTCAGGTGTTTTTTCAGGCACATTGATAAAATGATCAAATGCCTTTTCCAGTCGGGTTCGCGCATGCCCCGGGCGATCCGGCCCGAAGGAAAAAGCATAGGTTTCAAAACGGCTTAGGTCATGGCTTTCGAACAAGCCTGACATTAAAATGGCCATGGGATGATCGTGGAAATCTGCTGACACATACGCGATGCGAATCCGGTCATGGTTATAGGTTTCCCCTTGCCATAACGGGGCGGGCGCTTCGGGACAGTCCTGTTGAACAAAGGTTTCCGTGCACCGCAACTGGTTTTCGGGAGAAGCGGAAAGGCCAAGGAAGGTAAAGGGCTGGACAGCGGGTTTCCCTGAGCGAACCAGTTCTCCTAGAATTTCTATATCCTCATCCAGCGCGTTCCAGTGACAGATGTACATTTTGGTGCTGACCATGGCCCCGGCATTGAAGGGGTGATCGGGCTTGCGCTTATGAACCTCGGTAAAGTTGTCCAGCGCTTCATCGTAACGGCCAATTCGTTTTAAAATATTGCCACGATTGGCATAAGCCTCGACCAGATCGGGATTAATGGCCAATGCTTGGCCATAACTTTCAAGGGCTTCTTCAAACCGCTCCAAGCTTTTCAGGGCATTGCCACGGTTGTTGAGTGCAGGAACAAGCATCGGATCAAGGGCCAGCGCCTGATCCAGACTTTCAAGGGCTTCTTCATATCGGCCAAGGCTTTGCAAAGCATTGGCCCGGTTGTTAAAGGCTTCGAACAGTTGGGGATTAAGGGAAAGTGCAGTGTCAAAACTTTTTAATGCATCATCGAAACGATTTAAATCCCACAGAACATTGCCCCGATTGTTATGCCCGCCTGCAGAATCAGGTTTTAACAATAGGGCTTGATCGTAACTGGCCAATGCCTCTTCAAAGCGCGTTAACGCCACCAGAACATCACCAAGGCCATTATGGGCAATGGCCATATCGGGGACTTCATTGATCAGGCCGCGGTATTTCTGCTCGGCCAATTCAGGATTGCCGCCAAGATAGATATGTTCAGCCTCTTCCCGCTTTGCATCGAGGTCGCGGGCCAATTGTTCAGGGCTAATTTGTTTGGCGCGTTTTGGCCCAGCGACCTTCCAGCCACCGGGTGCAGGGGTATGGTCATTCATGAAAACGTGGCCTTTTTCTACCCAAAATCCTGACTTCGTATGATTTTAGCGGGATCAGGGCTTGTCGGAAAGGCGCGATTTTGAGCGGGATGTTATTTGAACTGGGTCGCGCGGATGGTGCGGGCTTTGGACAGAATGACATTTTCGAGCTTGGCTTCCGCGACAGCCGATGCGCGGTGGGGGTCCATTTTTGCTTTTCCGGTGCCTTTGGGGCGGACATAAAGGGCAATTTTGATGTTATCTGTGCGCAATTGGCGGCCCAGAATATAAGCCGTGACCCGGTATTGGCTGCCAGGTTCTTCTTCCAGGGTAAACCAATCGGTAATAATGACACCGCCAAAGGGGTCCGCACTTTCAAGCGGGCCTAAAGACAGGGTCTCCAGCGTTGCACGCCATAGATAATAATTGACGGTGGCGAATCCTTCGCCGGCCGCTGCTCCACCCCGCTTTTTGGGCCCTCCGATAGAAAGTTCCCCAAACACCGTTTCATCCCCACCTTCTAATTCCTCCAGACGCTGGCGCTGGAATTTGTCAGAACTGACGGTTGGATAATCATATTCGTAGTTTGCACCCTCATTTCCGGAACAAGCGGAAAGCCCGGCCAGAACTCCGGCGAGCACCCCGGCCAAAATAAAGGGGGCCAGAAAAGAGGTGGCGCAGGTTTTAAATCGATGGAGTGTCATGAAACGCTGTTCCAATAAAGAAATGGCAGGCTAGATATTCTAGCCTGCCACTCTCTCTAGGTCCAGAAGGACCAGAAGGTATTAAAAGACGCCTAGAACTTGGCGCCAATCTTGACGAGGGCAACGGTGCCGTCGTTGGAGTTGGTTGTAGCAGTTGCATCCGCATCCATATCAAACTTGGCAATACCTGCAGCAATCTTAAGACCGCCACCAAGGTTGTAGCCAACGCTCAACGAAGTCTGCTTGTAATCATCATTAAAAGCAGTTTCGGTTGCCGTGAGTTCTGATTGGAGATGGGTCAAGGCAATGGTCATACGGCCAGTTTTGTATGCCGCACCAACCATAAAGGCCTTTTCATCGCTGCCCTTTGCATAGTCATGCTGATTACGATCAACATAAGACGCTGCAACTGACCATGGGCCTGTAGAGACCCGGCCACTGATACGGTAGGACTGGTTAGGATCGGTACCTGTGCTTTCGCCTTCGCCGCGGGTGAAGTTGCCGACGACTTCAAACTTTGCACCACCAGCTTTACCCTTGTAGCCGATACTGGCTTCATGGAATTCAGCTTCGGTCGCAGAATTACGTTCTACTTCGGAACCGGCAGCTGCCGTGTTTGGCACGTAGGAATAACCAGCCTGGAAGCCATTTACACGGGGGGTGTAATAGGTGATCTTCGTGGCATCGGATGAATCCGTTGCGTTATCCTTGTCTTTGCCACCATCAAGCCGTTCGCCTGAAGTATCAGCATAGATGCCGAAATCAGCCGTGCCGATGGCTTCGATTTTGCCTGGGCCAGCATACATCTTGTCGGCGGCGCCATCTTGGCCACCAATTTCAAGCTTGCCCCAAGAACCGGAGAGCCAGATGTTGACTTCGTCAGTAGCAACCTTGGAAGCATTGATTTTTTGGCTATCGGAGGTGGTGTCAGAATTCTGCTTGGCAGATGAATCGTTCATGATGTCTTCAAAATAGGCGCCCCACTTCAGGCCGCTATCGGTCTTACCCGATACTTTGTAGCGAATTTCGCCATACTGAACGATATTGAAGCCATCGGCCCCTGATGTTCCGCCTGAGCCACCAAAGGTTGGTGTGCCGGTCGTGCCCTGTGAGGCATTCTGGTCGCCGAAACCCATGTAGGTGTTAACATAGCCCGAGATCTTGAGCTTAGGCTTGTCAGCCGCATCAGCGGTCGTGGCAGCAATGGCGCCAACGGCGCAGATCGCGGTTGACGCGATAAGTGCTTTCTTAAAATCCATTGTTTATTACCCCTAATTAGGTTTTTGTTTAAGACAGTTCTGTCATTAGGCCGCGCATACAGAGCGGCCCTATTGATTAACTATCCCGGAAGCGCTTGTAATGCAAAGATAAGATGTCCTTTGTGGTAAAAATTCACAGAACAGTTGCATAAATGCCACAATTACAAACCGGCGGATTTTAGGAAAAAGCCAGGTAAAATGTTGTAAAAATATCACATATCACTAGATGTGGTTAATTTTCATGCCAAGACCACAATAAATTGAAGGCCAAGGCATTTTCCCACGTTTGCTGTTGCGACATTGACGCGTGCAGGGGGAAATGAGGGATAATTTGGCGGAAATTAGGTGAAAGCGGTTGCGGGTTTAGTTTTCTCCTGCTGTTATCAGTGACCAACAGGATAAAATGGCCGATAGATCCGGCAGGTTTGGCAGATTTTATAGGTTTTATAGGTTTATTTGATATGCCAATTTCTGATTCAGACGCTTTGCCCCCAAATCAGTCCGCACCCTCGGTCGAGGCGATGGGGGAACAAGCCGCCACGCATCATGGGGCGGGGCATCTGGATCAGGCAAAAGAAGCCTATGGCAAGCTGCTGCTTGCGTATCCAGACCATGCCCTTTCCCATAATAACCTTGGCGATGTTTTGCTGGCATTGAACCAACCCCAAGAGGCCCTGAACAGCTATGATCGGGCGCTTGCACTTAAACCAACATCGGCGGGGGGCCACAGCAACCGCGGCAATGCGCTCATGGACCTTGATCGTGTTGAGGACGCCCTTGCCAGCTTTGATACAGCCCTTTCCCATGACCCCGATCTGGTTGCAGCCCTGATTAATCGCGGCAACGCGTTGATGGCGCTGGAGCAATATGAAGCAGCGGTAGAAAGTTGTGAAAAAGCGCTGGCACTGGCACCAAATTTTCCCGAAGCCCTGCACTGCCTTGGCTCCGCATTGCTAAAACTTATGCGATACGAAGCGGCGGTGGAAAAACTCAACGCGCTCGTTACGCTGGCCCCGGAAAACACGGCTGCTAAAAAAGATCTAAAGCAGGCATGTTTTTTACTTAGCCTGTCCTATCTGTATCAGGGGAATTTCAAAGAGGGCTGGCCCTTGTATGAAGCCCGCCCCAAAACGTTAGAGCTTGCCGACAGCGACTGGACAAAAAAGATGTCTGTTCCGCAATTTGATGGCGAGAATTTGGATAGCCTTGCGGGTAAAAATATACTGATCCAGACGGAACAGGGCCTTGGTGATGAAATCATGCACGCTTCCATCCTCCCTGATTTTTTGGCGCAGCATAAAAGGGTCACCCTGGCCGTCGATATTCGGTTGGCAGGATTGTTTCAGCGGTCCTTCCCGGATTGCCGCGTTTGTGGCCGTCGGGGGGGCATCCCTTATGGAATTTTGACCTCCGAATTTGATACCCGCATCCTTATCGGTTCGCTTGATCGTTTCTTCCGCAATCGCGCAGAAGACTTTCCGCAACGCACGTATTTGGTGGCAGATCCGGTTCGTCGTGCAACCGTGCGCGCGCGCCTTGATGCGCTTGGGCCGGGGCGTAAGATCGGCGTTATGTGGCGTGGCGGGGTTGGTGGCGCCGAAGAGGGGCGACGATCAATGGATTTGGCGGATATGACACTATTGTTGGAAAAGGGCAGTGCCTCCAGCGTGCACTGGATATCATTGAACCACTTGGAATCGGCAGGTGAAGAAACGGATCAATTGGACAAGGACACGGGTATCCGGGTGCATCACTGGCCAGAAATAACGGAAGCCCGTGATTATGATGAAACGGCGGCGCTTATCAGCGAACTTGATGCCGTGGTGTCTGTTACAGGGACAGTATTGCATTGTGCGGGTGCCCTTGGTGTTGAAACCCATGTTCTCGTGGCGTTTTACCCCGAATGGCGTTATGCCCCCCATCAAGGTTCTAAAATGCTGTGGTATGGGTCGACCAATCTGTACCGACAAACAGAACAATCGTTGGATGGCTGGCCTTTGGATGAAATTGCTAAATCCCTTGGTTTGGGGTGATTGGCGACAATTCGTTTCATCACCTATTCTAAAAATGCTAAAAAAAACCATGTCTCAATCAACTACACACTCTGAACAACTGGCCAAACAACTAGAAGAAGCCCAGGCGTTACACCAAAAGGGTGACGTTAAAGCCGCGCTTGATGGATATCGTGCAATTTTGAAGCGCGACCCCAAAAACTTTGCGGCCCTGTTTTTTTGTGCCATGGCAGAGGCTCAGCTTGAAAAATTGACCGATGCAAGGCGGTCCATTCGCCGTGCCATCAAGGTTCGCCCCGAAAGTGCTGATGCCCACAATGCCGAAGGCAACGTCTTAATGTCCCAAGGGAAGCTCGAGCACGCCGTAAAATGTTTCGAAACCGCACTGAAATTTAACAGCGATTTGTTTATTGCACGCTACAACTTGGGCAATGCGCTGAAGGCCGAAGCACGGTTTGAAGAAGCCATAGAAAATTATCAAAAGGCGATCGCCCTTCGTCCTGATTTCTGGGAAGCGCACAACAATTTGGGCACGACCTACGAACGATTGGAACGTTGGGAAGAAGCTATTGATAGTTTTCGCTCAGCCCTAGGTTTGAAGCCCTCTTACGAAGAGGCGTTCTTCAATATGGGCAATGTTCTGTGCAAGGCTGAACGTTATGAAGAAGCGGTAGAAAATTATTCAAAGGCCCTAGCCCTTGATCCCGATTATACAGGCGCGCAATACAATTTGGCGAATGCCCTGAAGGAAATGCAGCGTTTCAAAGAAGCCATTGTGGCCTATGAAAAGGCCTTGGCTCGGGATCCAAAAATGTCTGAGGCTCACAATAATATAGGCCTTTGCAATATTGCTTTGATGCGCTTCGAAGATGCTGTTGAAAGTTTCAAGCGCGCCCTTGCAATCAATCCTAAAACTGCTTTCGCCAAATTTAACTTGGGCTCTGCACATTTTTTTCTGTGTGATTATGAACAGGGTTGGCTTGGTTATGAAGGCCGCGACCCTCAAAATAAGGACCCAAAAAATGGCTGGTTGCGGGGCCCCAAAGAAGATTGGTGGTTAGGAGATGCGGACATGGTCCGCCGTCCATTTGGCGCAGCCATCGAGGGTAAAAATTTGCTGGTTCAGGGAGAACAGGGGCTGGGAGATGAAATTATGCTGGCGTCAATGATCCCCGATGTCTTAGACGCGGTAAAAAATGTGATAATTACCATCGAGCCAAGATTGGTTGGTTTGTTCCAGCGGTCGTTCCCTCAGTGTCAGGTGGTTTCTCGATTAGGCAAAGAATCACCCCTGCCTAAAAATTATGATGAAACATACCGGGTTTTTTTGGGTTCATTGGGTCAGATATTTCGCAACCGCCTGGAAGACTTTCCTCGTAAATCTTATTTGCTGGCGGATCAATCTCGCCGCACAGCGCTGCGGGCACGGCTGGATACGTTGGGGCCGGGGAAAAAAACTGGCATTATGTGGCGTGGTGGAATCGGTGGAAATACTGAGATGAAACGGTCGCTCAGTCTTGCTGATATGGTGCCATTGTTGTCATCATTGGTATCCAAGGGGGGACACTGGATATCGCTCAGCCATCTTTCAGAGGCGGCAGATGAAGTGGAACAATTGTTCAAAAATACGGGCATCCAAGTCCATCACTGGCCAGATGTGACAGAGGCTAAGGATTACGATGAAACCGCCGCGTTGCTTAGTGAACTTGATGTGGTGGTTTCAACGACAGGAACGGTGGCCCATTGTGCGGGCGCGCTGGGGGTTGAGGCTCATGTGATGGTGCCGAATTTGCCAGGGTGGCGGTATGCGCAGTGTCTCGGGCCAGTTATGCCGTGGTATGGATCGATGGTGCTGCATCGCCAGACCAAAGACGGTGTATGGCCTTTCAAAGAAATTACCAAGGCCATTGGGCTTGCGTGATCTTGCCTAATTCTTTTTAGCTTCGCCGCCCGCTTCGGCCAGGCGCTTTTTCTTGGTCTCTGTATCTTCCATAAATTCTTCAAACACGGCATCATCTGTGGGCACGTAATGGAAAAATGCCTGACCACAATGTTGGCCCAGAAAGACATCGCGCCAATGGGGGGCGGAACAACCGGGGTACAGCATGCCTTGGCCCGGCTGCAGATTAAAAATGATTTCTGTTTCGGAATCATCGGCCTTGCGGTCCAGCGCGCCCAATGCCCAAGCTTGGCCAGGTTTCAGAAAATCGTTGTAATCATAGCCAAAGCAAACCGATACGCTAACGAAACAGGCCCCCCGGTCTACATGGATATCCAGCTTGTCGCCCATGCCATAAAGCCGGGCATAGCGATAGGTTTCAACAATATCAAAATCCAGAAAGGGCCGGATGTGCTGTTTTAATTTTTCGGCCAATGGCGCCATCGGGGGCAGATTGTAATAACACACGGCACCGGGATAGGTTTTGTCGGGCTCACCATGTTTTTTCTGAATGTCAGGATCTTTTAGCATGGCGTAGGCATCCGCTGCCTCAGCGGTGGTGAAAGGCTCTATCTGTTTGACGGGCACGGGATAGCGTTCATATTCGCTGATGATGGGGAGGCGTTGTTTGTAAAATTTCATCTCTTCCTCACGCGCATATCCATGAAACCAGTGATTTTCTTAAGCCCGTTTCAACCGGTGCCACACGATGGCACAATTTGGAATCAAAAATTGCCATGTCGCCCGCTTTGGAAAAATCATCCAGCGGGGTTCCCACGGTGTTGGTCCCGTTGGGAAACATGGAAATTTCAAAATTCCCACCGGTGAATTCATCGCGACCATTCAGCAAGATGGACACAGAAAGTTTGCGGGATTTTCCGACAAAGCGTTTACCAAGCGGCAAGTCATAACGATTGTAACTGCGCCTGAAGGTATCGATATGCCAATCGTGAAACCCCTTTTGACCATAGGCTGTGTACTGAATATTTTCATATTCCCAGGTGCCGGGGTCAACTTCGCCAATTTGCTTCAGGGCTTCTTTGATGTGGGGATGGATTAAATCAAAACCCTTGGTTCCATAATCAATCCAGTGCAGGTCGCAATCGCGGGTGGAATAATCATCTTCTTCAACCGTGGCACCTTTTTGCGCAGGAATATCGGCAACAATGGTTTCAACCATGTCGATGAAGGGTTGATCGAAAGCGCCTTTAAGAACCTGATACAGCATTAAGGGCCCCCTCAAAACGTAAGCCCGCTTTTGCGTTATCCGGTGTTGTGGTTTCATTGATGGGGTTTCTTGGCATCGGGAGCGGGGAAAGCTGGATGTGGGATAAAAATTCGCTGGCTTGTTCCAATGCTGCTTGTGGTTCCATGTCTGCACGCATATCAGCGTTATGAACGCCGGCTTCGGCCAGCATCCACAGGTAATCAACGGGGCGCACCCCAATGATGCCGATGGCCATGTGCACAGATGGGCCGTCATAGGCACAGGCATCGTGATAAACGCCACGGGGCAGCACAAAACAATCCCCAGCTTCTACCGTAAAACGGGTTCGTTCCGGGATAACTTCACCGGGTTCAGCAACCAGCCGGGTTTCATTGGTGGTTAAAGGATTGTCTTGAACCTTGTCATAAATGGCCCATTCCTTGTGGCCGTATAGTTGGGCGACGACAACCGTATGGGGATCGCAATGGGGCGCAAACCCTTTTCGTGCGCCGGGGGTGATGTACAGGTTTTGTTGGGCCAGCCAGTCACCGGGAAATTCGGTGTGGGCATCAATAATATTGGCGACGCCCCGGGTCAGGCCAATATCGTTGACGACCACGGAAACCTGATTGCTCAATATGTCGGCAACCATTCCATTGAACCAGCCGGTATCGGCCCCAATGTTCAAGCCGGGCGTCAGGTTGTTGCCTTCACGGAAGATGGCAATGCGTTCTTTGAGGTGGCGTTCATCGGCAAGGGTGCAGTTGACCGCATCGGTCATGCAGCCAAGTTCAGCTGTGCTTAGGTGGAAAACCGCCATATCGGAATCTTTTACAGGCTGGGCTTCACTCAAGGTGGGCCTCCTGGGGTTGGCCGTTACGTCTCCACCCTCTACAGATAATCCCTGCCCCCATCGGGGTCAATAACCGGGGTCTATTTTTTTGGGATGATTTTTAATGAAACCGGGCGTTCTTATTGCGCGAGGGCACCGATTCCTGCAATCCCGCACGCATCTGCACCTTTAAGGCGCCGCGCAGTATTGGCATCAATTCCGCCTAAGGCATAGACCGGTATGGGACTGGCTTGGGCCAGCGCTGAAAACTTTAAGGAACCAAGGGTCCGCGCACCCGGATGGCTTTTGGTTTTAAAGACCGGGGATAAAAGCGCTATATCAGCACCGGCGCGCGAAGCCGCAATCAGGGATGCAACATCATGGCACGATGCGGTTATGATCCAACGTTTGCGCGGCCTTATCATCCGGCCACCCTTTTTCATCTGCCATTGTGGAATGTGTTGCCCATCGGCCTGAAGACGCAGGGCAAATTGGGCTGGGCCTGAAACAATGAAGCGCAAGCCCCGCTGGCGGCACGCATCCCTAATTTTTTGGCCTAATGCAACACTGCCCTGATCCAAATTCGTTGCCCCAGGTCGATAAATAACCCCTGCTCCTGCGGGCAAATTTTCCAGAACTGAAATCGGGTTGGGCAGGCGATCAGGATCGGTCATCAAAATCAGCGGCGCCATGGATCGGGTCCGGGACAAATGTTTGCGCGCCTGAAAATTGAGATGCATCGCAGTCTTTGCTATGGTCATGATGGCCATTTATATTTTGCCTTGATTGGATTTGCCTCATGAAAACCAGTGACGTGCCAAATGCGGAAATAACGACCGCTGAAGAAATTTCTGAAAATCTGCATAAGGTTCGTGCCCGCATTGATGAAGCTGCCCGCGCCGCTGGGCGCAAGAGCGAAGATATCACCCTTGTTGCTGTCAGCAAGGGCCATGATGAAGCCGCCATTCGTGCAGCGCTAGACGCAGGCCAAAGGGTGTTTGGCGAAAACCGGGTCCAAGAGGCCCAAGCCAAGTGGCCGACACTTAAAGCAACCTATTGCGATGCGCGGGTGCACTTGATCGGGCCGTTGCAAACTAACAAGACAGCCGATGCGCTCGAATTGTTCAATTGCATTGAAACCGTTGATCGCGCACGCCTTGGGTCAAAAATTCGCCTTGAACTGGATCGTTCAGGAAAACCGTCCCCCGATTTTTTACTGCAGGTTAATACGGGGGAAGAACCGCAAAAAGCGGGCGTCGCGCCCGGGGATGTGGATGCCATGGTTAAGGCCATGACAGATGAACATGGCCTAACCCTATCAGGGTTGATGTGCATCCCGCCGGCAACAGAAGAACCGGCAATGCACTTTGCCCTGCTTGCAAAACTTGCGGCGCGGAACAACCTTCAAACCCTTTCTATGGGGATGAGCGGTGACTTTGAAACGGCCATTGCTTTTGGGGCAACCCATGTTCGGGTTGGGACGGCGATCTTTGGGACGCGTGTTCCTAAATCTGGCTAATCAGACTCCGTGATTTCAATGTCATCATTGGGCCCGGTAGCTTCAATCAATTCAACCAGCATTTTTTTTTCCAATGCAATGCAGCCTTCCGTTGGCAGAACTTTGGAAGTTAGCGCATCCGTTTTTGAGACATGAATGAAGATCGCGCTACCTGCATTTTTGATGGGTGGATTGTCGTTATGTCCGATGACGACGACCATGTCGTAAAGGCAATCTTCGCGCCACATTTGTTCAGCGCTGGATGAAAAAGGAAATTGGATGGCTGTGTTGTAGGCCGGGTCTGATGGGTCGTCACACCAGCCGTCGTTTGGTTTGATGATTTGTGTGTGAAGGCTGGTTTGGGGCAAGGCCATTCGATCTGATCGATACAAAACTTTGCGCAGGGCGAAAACGCCAATGGGGGTTTGGCCATCGCCCTCTTGTTTGTGTGCGCTAACACCACCGCGCCCCAGAACACAGGGCACCAGATTGTCGTTCCAGGAAAGGGTGCCAAAATTGGCCCCTTGCCCATGGGGGGTCACGCGAATTCGCATGTCTAGGTTATAGCCTTCGGGGTTGCGTTCAGGAAAGCGCTTAGCGGCGCAAACCGGTTGAGACCAGGCCGGCTGGAATTCCCGCTGGCGTCCCTAAAGGCGCACCATTAGAGGTGGCGCCCGTAATTTCACCCCGCAGTTTGGCCCCATCGCCATAAGCAGTGGTTGCCTTGGCCATGACCTGGGCCGTCAGGCCCTTGGGCCCAGAAACCGGTGCTGTGGGAATCTGCGTATCGCTGCGGGCGGTATTCATCATTTTTACCCAGGCATTGTTGTTGATGTTGCCGCCGGGCCTGAAATAGGGGGAATTGCCACTTTTCATGGAATGCATCAGTCCGGGATTGGCCGCCAATGCCCGGGCTGGCGGCAGGAAGCTATTTCCCTTGCCAGAGATATTGCCCTTAAGCGTCCCAATGGAATCCCCCGAAGCTTGTTTTTTGAGGGTGCTGATGAGGTTTTGCATGTGCTGGTCTGTGGCCGCAGGCGAAAGATCCTTCAGGGCCGGTGTTTGAATGGCGTGTGGCATCTTGGTTGGAAGTTTTGGCGCGTGTTGAACAAATTGTTGCGGACCAGCAATGACATTGGTTGCGATGTTTGTGCCCGTATCGCGCCCCTGGCCGGTAATTTCGGCTACATCTGTGCCGCTGTTTTCGGCGATATCTTCGTCTATTTGGCCATTTTCATCGAACAAAGTGGCGATATGCTCATTGACATCCTTGCCGCTGATTTCTTCAACCACCGTATCGACGATAGAGCCGATTAACCCCGGGATGCCGCCAAACAGGCTGCCGCCGGCGGCCTTGGCGGCTGATCCAATTTCATCACCCGTGATGGCACGGTACAGGGTGTTGACGAGGGGGATGTGCTGCAAGGGGTTGATGGTGTCCAGAATATCGGCAAAGCCGAATTCCTTGTCCTGCCATGGCTGAGCACCCTTCGCCTCGGGTTCTTTTCCGGGAACAAGGCCGTTAAGGGCCCCAAGGGCCGGTGGTTGGGTGTTCAGGATTTGGGACAAGGGCACACTCATGGTTCAAACGCGTTGTTGCCTTTGAAGTACGCAAGGTTGATGCCAGAAAAAACCCCAATGAATTCAATGCCTAAAAATTTATGCGCGCCGCAAACCCGGTAGAAAATGCCCCTATTTCGGCGCTTTAGGCAGATTTTTCGCTTGTATGGTGGGAGATCGACAGGGCCCGTGTCCTAGAACAGGTGTCCGCCCCGGGCCTTTTTGGTCTGAAGATAGGCCTCGTTATGGGCATTGGTGGGAAACACGTGGGCGACACGTTTTTTTATTTCGATACCGCAACGGGTTAGGGCTTCTACTTTTTCCGGGTTGTTGGTCATAAGGGAAACCCGGGTAAAATTCAGGTCACGCAGGATCTCGGCTGCTGGCAGATAGATGCGCTCATCGGCATCAAACCCCAGCTGTTCATTGGCATCCAGTGTATCGGACCCTTGATCTTGAAGATTATAGGCACGCAGCTTGTTGACCAGCCCGATGCCGCGGCCTTCCTGGGCCAGATAAATGAGAATCCCCGCCCCTGCCGCAGAAATTTCTTCAATGGCACCGCGTAGTTGGTCGCCACAGTCACATCTGAGGCTGCCCAACAGGTCGCCGGTAAAACATTCGGAATGCAGCCTTGTCAGAACGCTGTCGCCGGGTTTTGGGTCGCCGATAATAATGGCCAGATGTTCAATGCCGCCATCGGTCGGGCGATAAGCCACGATGCGGGCATCTTCGGCACCGGCCAACGGCACCCTTGCCTGGCTGACGGGGCGGAGCGACCGCGCAGCGCGCTGATCGTATTCGACGATGTTTTGGGCAGCAACGATGAAAAAATCATTGGATTGGGCAAATGTTTTGCCACCATTTTCTGATTCTGAAATGGTTGCGACCAGGGCTGCGGGCAGCAAACGGGCGAGTTTTGTCAAATGGACCGCGGCTTCTGCACAAAGGCGCACATGTTGGTCCAGTGCATCAATAACGGGTGGCAACCGGAATGAAACGGTTGCCCCGGGATCAGCGACATCGCGGACTTCTTGTGCGGCAGAGCCATCGCCAAGTCCCAAAAGAACAGGACCGTCATTGGGATGGTCAATTTTAAGGGCACTGGCGCGTTGGGGGGTTAAGGCCAGGCATCGGTCCCCTTTGGCCAAAACACCCAATTGATCAAGGCTATGGGGTGTTACGGCTTCGGCGGCCTGAACAATCAGCGCAACATCTTGGGAATCGTTGATGACAACGAATCCACCACGGCGCAGTTCGGCCACAGCCCGGTCTACGGCAACCAGAGGGTCGGTGCCGCTCGGGCTTGCCGGTGCATTAGCAGTCGCGGGTTGCGATGATGGGGGCTTTTTTTGATCGGTCATTGATCTGGTGTCTGATAGGCCTTGGCTAGAGATTAAGCTGGCGGTTAATACGTTAAAACAGTGTGTATCACGGGTCTAAACAAAAGGCGATAGGGGCCACATCTTAGCTGTTTTCCTATCCTTCCACATTGTTTCGGCTATGATCGGCACAGTCTAAAGCAGGATTGATACGAATTAGAGAATATAGGGTGAACTATGGCCGGTAAACGCGTTCTTCTTGTCGATGATGACACAGAACTGGTAAACGCCCTTGCAGAACAGCTCCATCTGCATGAGGAATTTGAGACCACGGTTAAGCACACCGGTGGCGAAGGTCTGGAAGCAGCAAAGAATGATCGCTTTGATGCCCTGATTTTGGATGTTGGCTTGCCGGATATGGATGGGCGTGATCTTTGCCGTCTGATGCGCCGCCATGGGGTCAAAGCCCCGATTATTATGCTGACGGGCCAAGATTCAGAAGCCGACACCATTCTGGGCCTGGATTCCGGCGCCAATGATTATGTCACCAAACCGTTCAAGCTGGCTGTTTTGCTGGCACGTCTCAGGGCACAATTTCGCCAGCATGAATTCAGCGAAGAAGCCGTGTTTGCCATTGGCCCCTACAGGTTTGAGCCCGCCCGCAAAATTCTGGTTGATGAAAGCGACAAAAAAATTCGCCTGACCGAAAAAGAAACCGCCATTCTGAAATACCTGTATCGCACGGGCAATCAAGCGGTTAGCCGGGATAAATTACTGGATGAGGTTTGGGGCTACAACGCGGGCATCACGACCCATACGCTGGAAACCCATATTTACCGGTTGCGGCAAAAAATTGAAATTGATCCATCCAATGCCGAAATTCTGATCACAGAAAAAGGCGGCTATCGTCTCGGCTCTTAACACACGGCATTTATGATTTAAGGGTCACCATGACGGGCACATGGTCCGATGGTCGTGGCCATCCGCGTACGTCGCGTAGAATTTCTACAGCTTTGACATCTTTGGAAAGTGCTGGGGTAACCCAGATATGATCAAGGCGCCGCCCCTTGTCGGCGGTGTTCCAATCTTTTGCCCGGTAACTCCACCAGGAATACAGGATTTTTTCTGGCCCAAAAAACTGACGCACCGCATCAACCCAATCGTGCGAGCCTTGCAATCGATCCAGCCGTTCCACTTCCACGGGGGTATGGCTGACAACTTTTAAAAGTTGTTTGTGGGACCAGACATCGCTTTCAAGGGGGGCAATGTTTAAATCCCCAACCAGAACCATTTTGTTCTTGGCACTTGCCTTGGCGGCTTTTCGTTTTGAAAACCAGGCCGTAATTTCATCCAGAAACCGAAGCTTGTGTGCAAATTTTTCATTTTGATCGGGGTCGGGAATATCCCCGCCGGCGGGAATATAAAAATTGTGAATCTCAATCCCGCCCTTCAGGGTGGCAACGGCGTGGCGGGCATCAGATTTGTCACACCATTCAGGTGCCTCAGTGCTTTCAAAAGGAATCTTCGACAAAATCGTGACGCCGTTATAGCCCTTCATGCCCGATGCCAGAATATGTTCCCAGCCCATTGCCTTCAGGGCGTCATAGGGAAAGACTTTATTTTCTGCCTTGGTTTCTTGCAGGCACAAAACATCGGGCTTTGCTGTTTGGGTCAGGCGTTCGACAAGGTCGATACGCAGGCGAACAGAATTGATATTCCAGGTGGCAATCTTAAGGGTCATGGGGTGATGTAAATCTCTTATGCGTGGGGTTTATTCCGAATCAGTTTTTGGTGCCCTAAATTCAAATAATTTTGAATTTAGGGGCATACCGAATTCTGGGTCAATCAGGGAAACCCGTGTTTCGCCCCCCTGGGAATCGATGACTTGCCATTGCAAAAGCTTCAGGGGATTGTCAGAAAAAAGAAATGTAAGAGAGCCCTGTTCCGGTTCATCGCGGTGTACAATGGAGACGCGAATGACGCCTTTTTCATGGACGTAGCGGGTTACTTTCACATCACCGGAAAGGCGAATTTTTTTGCGCACCAAAAACCCGGCCAGCGTGTCATCGATGGGTGTGTAGCTGGGGTGCTCCAGTTCCTTGTCATAGAAGATAAACCATCTGCCGTCGGCAATGATCAGGGCCGGTGATGGGGGCGCGTATTCAATGCGCAATCGACCGGGGCGTTTCATTGCAATGGTGCCCCGTGTAACAGAGCCATCGGCCCCGGCCTGATAAAATTTTGATTGCATGGTGCGAATGGAATCCAGATAACGCTCGACCTTTAAAAGCGCCTCATGGTTACGCCCCTGTACCGTCTGTGCGGTTGCTGGCCCGGCCAGCCCTAGTAGGCCCGCGAATAGGGCCAAAAAAATGAGGGGTGTGAAAAATCGGGTCAGGGTCATGGTTGGGATGCTCGGTTCAAAGGATGGCATGATCAAGGCGCCTCTAAAGGGTGCCGCCGGGCAGGACCTCACGTTTGCCAGCGTGGTTGGCGGAACTGACGACGCCGTCCGCTTCCATCTGATCCATGATGCGTGCCGCCCGGTTGTAGCCGATTTGCAGATGGCGCTGGATAAAGCTGGTAGACGCCCTGCGTTCCCGCAGCACCAAAGATACCGCCTGATCATAAAGGGCATCGTTGTTCCCATTGCCCCCTGCCCCGGCACTGATGTCTGCACTTTCATCGATGGTGACAGCGTCAATATATTCGGGCTCTCCCTGAGACTTCAGGGCAGCGACAATTTTTTCTACTTCCTGATCTGAAACAAACGGGCCGTGGACCCGGGTGATGCGCCCGCCCCCTGCCATGTACAACATGTCGCCCTGTCCCAAAAGCTGTTCGGCCCCGCCTTCGCTTAAGATGGTGCGGCTGTCCACTTTGGAGGTGACCTGGAAACTGACCCGCGTTGGGAAATTCGCCTTGATGGTGCCGGTGATGACATCAACCGATGGCCGTTGGGTTGCCATGATCAGGTGAATGCCTGCGGCCCGCGCCATCTGGCTCAGGCGTTGTATCGTCCCTTCTATTTCTTTGCCCGCAACCATCATCAGATCGGCCATTTCATCCACCACAACGACGATCAGGGGCATGGGTTTCAGGTCCAGGGCATGTTCTTCGATGACGGGCTTTCCGGTTTCAGGATCAAATCCGGTCTGGATACTGCGGGTCAGGGTTTGGCCCTTGTTGCTGGCTTCTGCGACGCGCTGATTATAATTAGCAACATTGCGCACCCCCAATTCAGACATGCTGCGATACCGGTTTTCCATTTCCTTTACGGTCCATTTCAGGGCCACCACCGCCTTGCCCGGTTCCGTCACAACCGGTGCCAATAGATGGGGAATGTCGTCATAGACAGACAGCTCCAGCATTTTGGGATCAATCATGATGAAGCGGCATTCGTCCGGGGTCAGGCGGTATAGAAGGGACAGGATCATGGTGTTAATGGCGACGGATTTACCAGACCCGGTGGTGCCTGCAATCAAGAGATGGGGCATGCGGGCAAGGTCTGCCATGACCGGTGCGCCACCAATGTCTTTGCCCAATACCAATGTCAGTTTGGATGCGGTGCGTTCATACGCTTCAGACGAGAGCAATTCACGAAGCGAAACCATTTCGCGTCGGGCATTGGGCAGTTCAATGCCGATAACATTTTGTCCGGGTACCACGGCAATGCGGACGCTGACCGCACTCATGGAGCGCGCGATATCATCGGCGAGACCAATCACCCTTGATGACTTGATGCCCGCAGCGGGTTCCAGTTCATAAAGGGTCACCACGGGGCCCGGGCGTACTTTCAGGATTTGTCCCTTTACCCCAAAATCTTCCAAAACTCCCATAAGCAACCGGGCATTGGCTTCAAGGGATTCCTTGGCATGTTCAGGCTCAACCACTTGAACCGGGGGCTCGGCCAAAAGATCAAGGGGGGGCAGTTCGTAATTCCCATCACGAACCAGATCCAGCATCGTCTGGCGGCCTTCATCGGCTCGGCGGCCCTGGCGTGCGGGGGTTGATCTGGGGGTTACCAATGGTTCTGTGGGCGCTTCTGGCTTGGGTGTTTCTAAAAGGCTTGAAGGGCCGATGTCTTCATCTGGGGAAAGGGTGACATCTGTTTCGTCAATGTCGATTGCGTTGGGCGCACGATTGGAGCGAAGGCCCATACGGGGTTCTGTCCGGGTCTTTGTCCGGCCCCAATTTCGAATGCCATTGGCGCCAAAATTACGGCCCATTTGCCAACCCGCTGTGGCACGGGCGCCAAGGAATAGTCCGCCAACCCGGGTGCCACGCCACATCGTGCGTCCAAAGGCGCGCCATTCGGCTGGGCTGAAACCAAGGGTGTAAAGGCCCAGCATCAATCCGATGAGAAGAAAGGGCATGCCGATCAAAACAATGGGTAGGCGCAACCCGGTTTCCCCAATCAACCCGGCCGTTTGGCCCAACACAAGCTGACCCAGATAACCGCCCATGCCCGCACGAAGGCTCCAATCAACAGGGGGTGCAAAGCCAGCAGCCCCCATGGCGATAAACAGGAGGGCAAAAGGCATGACCGTAATTTTAAGCCAGGCACGGGGGATGGGCCGTTTGGTAACCACGCGCCATCCCCAGACCAACATGGCGATGCCGGGCAAACTTGCGGCAATGCCCATGGATTGGAGCCCAATATCGGCACCAATAGCACCCCAAATTCCCATGAGATTGGAAACGGTTCCATCAACGGCCTTGTTGAGGGACGGGTCCGTTGATGAAAAGCTGAAGAAAGCAAGCAAGCTTGCCAGGCCAAAAATAAACAGGGCCGCCCCCCCCAGCTCGACCATACGACGACGCAGAAAAGCGGCCACGCTTGCGGGAAGAAATGGGATTTTGCTTACATCGGTGGTGGTTCGCGCCATGGCCTCTTTCGATAAGGGTTGGCCTGGTGTTGGCCTGGTGTTGGGCTTTATAGAGGCAAGTCACTGCCCCCACATCTTGTGGGTCAAAACAATGAACTCACAATACTATCCTCTGGCGCTGTGGAAAAGCCCCTATTAACGCTATCCCCAAATTGGGCTTGATCACGCAAACAAAAGGCGGCACCCACAAAGGGGTGCCGCCTTATGCTCACGGGGTAGGGCGGGTTAGGGCTAGAGATTTACAGCATATAGCCGCGTTCACCATGGGCACGGATGTCCAGGCCTTCTGCTTCTTCTTCTTCATCAACCCGAAGCCCGGTTGTGGCTTTGATGATTTTGACAATGATCCAGGTGACGATGGCCGTCCAGGCAACAACGGCGAGGACGCCAATGGACTGGACCCAAAACTGGCTGGCGATGGTCAATTTGGACAGGCCAAGCCCGCCAAAGGCAGTTGCCCCCAAGATCGCTGTCAGCAATGTGCCGGTGACACCACCCACACCGTGGACAGCAAGAACATCCAGGGCATCGTCGACGCCAAATTTCATTTTGACCAGTCCGACAGACACATAGCAAAGCAGTCCGGCGACCACGCCAATGACAAGGGCCCCGATGGGTCCAACAAAGCCCGATGCTGGTGTGATGGTGGCTAACCCGGCAATGGCCCCGGTGGTAATACCGACCAGGGTGGGCTTGCCGTGTTTGGTCCATTCAATCGCCATCCAGACCAACGCGGCGGTGGCGGCCGAAATATGGGTAACCGTAATGGCCATGCCCGCAGCACCGTCGGCTGCCAATGCCGATCCACCGTTAAATCCAAACCAGCCAACCCACAGCATGGCGGCACCAGACATCACCAGACCGGGGCTGTGGGGTGGGCGCATTTCTGTCGGAAAGCCGCGACGAACGCCCAATTCCTTGGCAATGATCAGGGCAGCCGTGCCACAGGTGGCATGGACCACAAGGCCACCCGCAAAATCTTGAACGCCAAGTTCTGCAAGCCAGCCGCCGCCCCAAACCCAATGGGCGACAGGCCCGTATACCAGAACGACCCAGATCGCGGAAAACAACGCCATGGCAGAAAATTTGATGCGCTCTACATAGGCACCAACGATTAACGCCGGGGTGATGATGGCAAAGGTCATCTGGAACATGAAGAAGACAACTTCAGGCAGGGACCCGGACAAGGTATCGGGGGTAACGCCCAATAAAAACACCTTTCCCGTCCCGCCGATCCAGCTCTGGAGCGCGCCGCCATCACTGAAGGCAAGGCTGTAGACCCCAACGAGCCACAACACGGAAACGATGCAGGCAATGGTGAAACAATGCATCAAAACGCTAAGCACATTCTGGGCACGAACCAGGCCGCCATAAAATAGCGCCAATCCTGGCAGCGTCATGAACAATACCAAAGCGGTAGAGGTCAATATCCATGCGGTATTGGCGCCATCCATTTTTTGTGCGCCTTGGGCCAAAGCATCAGGTACGGCCATGAGCGTGGCCGTCATGATCCCCATAATAAGGGCGGCGAGCATGCGTCTTGTTGACATTAAATTTCCCCTTGTTCTTCTTCTTCAATTTGTTTTGACGCGCATTTATGCACCGCGCCGTTTTGATTTGCCTAAAAACTAATCATTTTGGGATAAAACAGATTTTTGGTTTTATCCGAAACACTTTAAAATTTACCCATATTATCAATGTATTAAGGCGATTTTTGCCAAATTCTAGTTGGTCCAGAACGCCCCGGGATTGATCTCCGGTGCCCCGAACCTCTCTAACACATATCAAATATTGTGCCGAATTTTGAATTCATTGTAATTTCAATAGGTTATTGGAAATATGCCCCCTTGGGAAGGCTTTGAAGCCACCGCGATTTACTGACAATTGCCTAAATTATAGCCAAAAAGAAAAAAAGGCCCGGAAGTTGTGCTTTCCGGGCCAGTTTCGAAGAAGGGGAATAAAATATATCCTCAGGGGTCCTCCCCTGCCTCGATAAATTTACCGGAGCAGGGGAGGCATAGCTTGGTTAGTGAACGCTTTCGCCGTGCTGGGTCTGATCCAGACCCTGCATTTCCTCTTCGTCCGTAACGCGCAGTCCCATAACCATATCGATCCCTTTAAACAGGATGAGCGAGACAGTGCCGCCATAGGCAATGGTGATGAGGATGGCTTTTAACTGAATCCAGACCTGGGCAACGTTGCCTTCCAGGGCGCCGCTGGTTCCACCAATGGTCTTGACTGCGAACACGCCGGTCAGCAATGCGCCGACGATGCCGCCAATGCCATGGATGCCAAAGCAATCGAGGGAATCATCATAGCCAAGGGTGCGTTTCAGGACCGTGGCACCCCAATAACAGATGATGCCGGAAAGGATGCCGATAAAAAGCGCACCCTTTGGATCCACAAAGCCAGCAGCCGGTGTGATGGCAACCAACCCGCCAATGGCACCAGATATAATGCCCAACACGGAAGGTTTTCCCCTGAGGACCCATTCCAGGAACATCCAGGAAAGGGCGGCAGCAGCGGCGGCAATTTGGGTCACGGCCATGGCCATGCCAGCGGTGCCATTGGCAGCGACGGCGGACCCTGCATTGAAGCCGAACCAGCCAACCCACAAAAGGGCGGCACCAATGACGGACAGGACCAGATTATGGGGCGCCATGTTTTCTACGCCGTATCCATTGCGTTTGCCTAAAATGATGGCACCTGCAAGGCCTGCGATGCCTGCGTTGATGTGGACCACGGTGCCGCCAGCAAAATCAAGAACGCCATCTTTTGCCAAAAATCCACCGCCCCAGACCCAATGGGTAATGGGGGCGTAGACGGTGATTAACCACAGGCCAACAAACCACATGAGGGATGAAAACTTTACGCGATCAGCAAGCGAGCCAGCAATCAAGGCAGGGGTAATGATGGCGAAGGTCATCTGAAACACCATGAACACAGATTCAGGGATGGTGCCCGAAAGATCGTTAACACCAAGTCCGGTCAGGAACATTTTGCTGAGATCGCCAACGAGGGCATTGCCGGCGCTAAATGCCAGTGAATAACCAATGACCATCCAAATGATGGTTGCAAGGCAGGTAATGGCAAAACTTTGCATGACGGTTCCCAGCACGTTTTTCTTACGCACCATGCCGCCATAAAAAAGGGCGACACCGGGGATGGTCATCAACAGAACCAGCACGGTTGCGGTCAGCATCCAGGCGGTATCGCCTGTGTCCAGCTTTGGCGGCGCCGTCTGGGCCAGGGCATCGGTGACGCCGAGGGCCAAACTGGCCACGAGGACAAACAGGCCCCCGAAAAGATGTTTGAGATTATTCATTGTTTTCTCCTTCATTGCCCATCCCCTCTAAAGGGCTTCGCCGTCGAGTTCACCGGTACGAATGCGAATGGCCTTGATAATTTCATGAACAAATATTTTGCCGTCGCCGATCTTTCCCGATCCTGCGGCGGTTTGAATGGCTTCGACGACGTTGCCCGTAATGTCGTCGGCAACCGCGACTTCGATTTTAACCTTGGGCAAAAAATCAATGGCGTATTCTGCGCCACGATAAATTTCGGTATGGCCTTTTTGTCGGCCGAATCCCTTGACCTCGGTAACGGTCATGCCTTGAACACCAACTTCTCCGAGGGCGTCGCGGACCGCTTCCAACATGAAGGGCTTGATAATGGCCACGATCATTTTCATGCGTTTTTCCCTTTCGCGTTTGACACTGTCCCGTTATGGGAACGGGTTATTCTTTACAAGTGCCGTGCCGGTTTCTGAGAATTTAGGAAAACTGTTTAATATCAGTTGATTAAAGGGTATGGCAAAGGCGAACATACAATAAAGGCCGCCTAAACGGGGCATAACAGCCTGTTTATTAGGCACAGAAAGATAAACGACTAAATATTAATCACCCAGAATGGTTTTGACCCAAGGTGCCGGACGGGGGACACTGTCAGGGACAGGTAAAAGCAATTGTAGGCCTTCAATAGAGCGATGATAAAAGAACAACAAAAAAGCCAAAAAAGCCCAAAAACGGCTTTAAATGGTGGCAAACCGGCGCCTTGTGATGTTGTCGTCGTTGGTGGGGGCATGGCAGGCATGACCTTTGCCGTGGCTCTGGAATCTGCTGGCCTAACCGTTACGGTTGTGGAACGACTTGATCCTGCCGGGTTTGCGGATGCCGGTTTTGATGGCCGGGTTTCAGCGCTATCATTGGGATCGCGCCAGGTTTTGGAAACCATTGGTTTATGGGAAGCAATGTCTCAGGATGCGGCGCCCATACTGGATATTGACGTGACCGATGGCGGAACGCCCGCATTCCTGCATTTTGATCACAAAGAACTTCACCCTGCTTCAAATGCCCAGCCCATGGGGCATATTGTTGAAAACCGGATTATCCGTCGGGCACAAATGGAAAAATTGCCCTCCCTGTCAGGCCTGAAATTTATGGCCCCTGCGGTTGTTAAAAATATTGAACGGGGAAAAACAGGCGCCAAGGTGTGCCTTGATGATGGCACGGTGATAACGGCGCGATTGGTTGTGGCGGCGGACGGGCGGGCATCACGATTGCGCAACGGCGCAAAAATAAACACGACATCGTGGCAATATGATCAATCCGCCATTGTGACAACCGTGATCCATGACCAGCCCCATCTGGGTGTGGCGTACGAAAAATTTTTGGCACCAGGGCCCTTTGCGATTTTGCCAATGACCGATGATTTAGATGGCCATCACCGATCATCGATCGTGTGGAGTGACCGAAGCGATCTGGTCCCGGCATTTTTAAAATTAAATGAATCCGATTTTAATGGCGAACTTGCGCGCCGGTTCGGCGACCATCTGGGCCGCGTGTGTGCAACGGGTCCACGCTGGTCTTATCCCTTGGGGCTTAGTCTGGCTGAAACGTATATTGCAGATCGCCTGGCATTAATTGGGGATGCGGCCCATGCCATCCATCCCATTGCGGGCCAAGGCCTCAACCTTGGCATCCGCGATGCAGCCGCGCTCGCAGAGGTGGTGGTGGACGCCTCCAGGCTTGGGCTTGATATCGGTATGAAAACGGTTTTAGAAGATTATCAACACTGGCGCGGTTTTGATGCGGTCGCATTGGCCGGGGCGACAGATATATTAAACCGGTTGTTCTCAACCAATAATGCGCCCTTGCGTTTGTTTCGGGGTGTGGGGATTGATGTTGTCAATGCCATCGGTCCGGCGCGCCGGTTGTTTATGCGTGAAGCCATGGGCATCACCGGCGACCTGCCCCGGTTGGTTCGGGGGGACGTGCTTTAAAAAATTTAAAGGTTACGCATCATCCAGCTTGCGGGCTTCATCGGCCAGCATGACAGGGATGCCATCACGGATAGGATAGGCAAGCCCCGCGCGCTTTGAAATCAGCTCTTGGGCATTCGCGTCATAATCAAGTGGCCCCTTGGTCAGGGGACAAACAAGAATTTCAAGAAGCTTTGGGTCAACTGTATTGGTGTCGTCAGAGGATGCCATGATCAGGTTCCATTATAAAAATTAATGCCGGGTGCCAGCACCACCATCGTCTAAAACGCCGGACATTTCCAGCACGGATAGTAATACGTGCATTCTGGCCTCTGTGTCTTGGGCCTCAAGCAGGGCTTGTTTTTCCGATGCATCAAAGGGGCAAGCCATGGATAGAAACGTTACCAGTTCAGTGGTTTCCATTTTGCGCAGTGTCGCCCAATCTGGCTGAATGCCCTGTAGGGTAAAGTAATGTTCAAGCGCGCCCAGAAGCCGCGTGCTTGCCGCCCCCCCGGAGGTAGGGGTTTCCATGTCCGCACGAAAAGGGCCAAAATCCGGGCGCACCCGGCGATAGCCATTTTCAAGGGCGAGTTCATCGGCAATATGAAAACGCGCAATCCCTGAAAGGGTGATTTGATAACACCCGTCATCGGTTTCGGCGAAGTTGGTGATGCGCCCGGCGCAACCCGTGGGATAAATTTCTGGCCCCACCCGACCGTTCTCTTGTCCGGGTGTCAGTGGGTTGCGGATGTCAGGGCCACCGATGGGTTGAATCATTCCGATTAAACGGGTTTGGGTTCGGATGGCATCGCGGGTCATGGCAAGATAGCGCGGTTCAAATATATTCAGTGGCAGCATCCCGCCTGGTAACAGCAACACACCGGCCAGAGGAAAGATCGGAATGATCTCCGCCAGATCTTCGAAACGAGGTGCAAAAGGATCGTCGCTCACGATGGCCTCTAGGAAAATAAAAGCGTTGAAAGGCGGGTGCGTCCATCCTGGGTTAATTCATCATCGCCACCCCAGGCATCAAACATTTTGAACAATTGAAGTCTGGCCGCGCCATCGTTCCATTCGCGGTTGCGGCGAACAAGTTCCAAAAGTTCATCCACGGCACCGGCCCGATCATCGGCTGCGAACCGTGCCATTGCCAGATCAAACCGTGCTTGATGATCATCAGGGTTTGTCGCCAGCTTCGCTTCGAATTCATCTGTTTCACCGGCATCGCCACTTTGGGTCGCAAGATCCAATGCACTTTTGGCGGCGACCACATCGGCGTGGCTGGCCTTGTCTTCGGGGATTGAATCAATCAGGCCCTGGGCCGCCTCAATTTCACCCGCAGCAATATAACAGCGCGCAAGCCCGGCCAGGGCTTCGACACTTTCATCATCAAGTTCCAAAGCCTGGGCGAACAATTGCATCGCGTTGCCATCATCTTTTTTGGCCAACGCTTCTTTGGCCTTCTCGATGATTTGGCCCGCTGTGGGCTCTCCCTGGGTTTCTAACCCGGCTTTGGCCGCGCCTTCGATGACCCGGTCGAGGAAGGCTTTCAATTCACTTTCCGGCAAGGCACCAGAAAACCCGTCAAGGGGCCGGCCCTGAACGAAGGCATAAACCATCGGGACAGACTGGACGCGCAATTGTTGGGCCAGCTGTTGGTTATCATCAATGTTGATTTTGACCAGACGCACGCTGCCCCCGGCAGCGGTGACCAGCTTTTCCAACATTGGGCCTAATTGTTTGCACGGTTCGCACCAAGGTGCCCAGAAATCTACGATAACGGGGATCTTCTGACTGGCCTCAATGACTTCGGCGGCAAAAGAGGCTGTATCGACATCACGGACCAATGCCCCATTGTCTGTGTTTTCGGCAATGGGCGTCTCGCCGTTACCCGTATCTCCGATTATGGTATTCATCGTGCTGTAATTTCCTCATTTTCTTGGATTTTTGCGTTTTGCGGGCCATTTTGGGTGTTCCACCCTATCAAATGGGGTCCCACGGGCCGAAGGTCAACCAATATGCTTTGTACCATAACGTGGTGGATAGGCGGGTAAAAGGTGGGGCAGAGGGCATTTTTTGCAGTTCATTTGCCGTTCTGTGGAAAAGACAGAGAGAGGGCTTGCAAAGCCGGGTTCTTTTATTATGATCGCGGGCCTTCCCAATATGGCCAGTTTGGTCATATCCTTTGGGGAAAATATGGATGCGGGCGTAGCTCAGGGGTAGAGCACAACCTTGCCAAGGTTGGGGTCGAGAGTTCGAATCTCTTCGCCCGCTCCAATATTTCTGCCAAACGGGTGCTGTGGTTGCTCGCTACTTGTGGGGGCCCATTTGTGGGTGATTGTGAAGATGCCTGAATTGATCAGCGAAGAATACCGGCGACAACAGGAAAAACTGCACGAAAACCCGGATTACGGGCTTGCTTCTGTGGTAACGGCTCCGATGTTAGCGGAACTTGTTGTAAAGAATAACATTCAACACATTCTGGATTATGGGGCAGGCAAGGGCCGACTAGGCGAGATCTGTAAGGAAAAACTATCCCCCTGTCCTAAATTTCACCACTACGACCCAGCGATCCCTAAATGGTCGGGGAAACCGGAACCGCGCGAATTGGTTGCTTGCATTGATGTGTTGGAACATATCGAGCCCAATTGTCTCGATAGCGTCTTGGACGATCTTCAGCGTGTTACACAGAAAATCGGTTTTTTCACAGTGCATGGCGGCCCGGCGGGTAAAAACCTACCTGATGGACGCAACGCCCATCTTATTCAGGAACGGGCTGGTTTTTGGCTTCCAAAATTTATGGAATGGTTTGAATTGCATATGTTCCAGCGGATCGATGAAAACCGATTTGTCATCGCCGTTGGCGTATTGGCCCCAAAGCCCAAAAACTGATGTCTGTCTGGTTTAGCCTGTAACCCCCGATCTCGGGCCAGGGGTTTTTTTTACTGCCAAATCTGCTACACTCCTCTAACGCTTAACAAGCAGAGGAGGAAAACCATGCTTGTGGATACTGTTCTCCGTTTAAAGGGTAGTAGCGTTGTTACCGCATCTCCAGAAACGCCTATTGGCGAAATTGCACGCCTGCTTCATGACGCCCGTATTGGCGCCGTGGTTATCAGTGCCGATGATAAAACGCCCGATGGCATTTTATCCGAAAGGGATATTGTTGCGGCAATCGCCACAGAAGGCTCAACGGCCCTGGACCATAAGGCATCTGAATTGATGACGTGCGAGGTGATCACCTGTGCGCCCGGTGATGGGGTGGCGGGATTGATGGATGTTATGACCCAAAACCGTATTCGCCATTTGCCAGTGATGGCCAATGGTGCCTTGTGCGGCATGATGTCTATCGGTGATGTGGTGAAATGCCATGTCGATGAAATCGAACACGAAGCCGAAGCCCTTAGGGCTTACGTCGCACAATAAGAGCGCAAGAATTTGGTGTTTTAGAATGGCGCGATGATGGTCTTTACAAAGGGGCTTAAAACATTATCGCATAAACAGAGCGCCTTGATCTGGCTCAAGCTCGCGGCAATGAACTGGCCATCATAGGGTTGGGCCAGTGCGTCGATATCGGGCACCAGAAGAATCCGGTTTTCATTCGTCTTGCGCCAAAAACGCCCCCCTTCTTCATTGTGGCTGGCGGTGTATAGGGTAATGACTTCGCCATCATCCAAAAGAAGCTCCCCCAGTGGGGGCAGTTTTCCCTTATGGGCTTGGCGCAGGTTGCTTCGGGTTGCCTGAATGGTTGGTGAAAGTTGCAGGTAGCCAATATTGCCGGGCTCGGGTTTCGCTTGAAGCAGAAAATATATCTCATCACCCCGTAACCCGCAGGCAAGGGCGAGGATGCCGCCGTCTGGTTGGGTGATAATGGGTTGGTCCCATTCTGCAACTTCGCGCGCGGTTCCTGCCTTGGTCCGCACACCGTTGATGGCAAAAAATTGCCCCGATTCATGGCTGAGCGCACCAGATTGAGGATCATTGTGCCAACCATGGAGTTCGGAAAGTGGCACCAGGCTCGCTTCGAATTTAAGATTCTCTCGGCGTTGTTCCAGATGATCGATGATGGGTTGCGGATCGGTTGGCTCTGTCTGAGCACTGATGCGCAGACCGTTACGGAAATCATCCAGATTATGGATTGGCAGGGTCATGACAGGGTTTCCAAAATTTCAAGCAGCGCAGAACACACCTGCTCTTGATCGGCTTTGGCAAATGCTGGGTACATTGGCAGCGAGAAAATCTCCCGCGCGGCTTTTTCGGTTTCAGGTAGATCGCCCTCTTTATATCCCAATTTGGCGTAAGCCTTCATGGTGTGAATGGGCCAGGGGTAGCTGATGTTGAGCATGATATCGCGTTGGGCAAGTGATTCGATAATCGCGTCACGTTTAGGGTGCCGGACGACATAAAGATACCATGCGTGTTGGTTCCCCGGCGCCGTTGTCGGCAGGACAAGGCCCCCCGATTGCAGGTCTGTTTGGTACCGTGCGGCGATCGCAGTGCGTTGGGCAACCCATGTTTCGATATGGCGGAGCTTGATTGAAAGAATGGCGGCCTGAACTTCATCAAGCCGGGAATTATAGCCATTTTCTTCCGCGTAATACCGCCCCTTCATGCCATACATGCGTAAAGACCGGGCATGTTCCAGCAACGCCGGATCAGATGCGGTGATCATGCCGCCATCACCATAGGCACCCAGAACCTTGGTTGGATAAAATGACCATGCACTTATGTCGCCAAAGGTTCCGGCGCGCTGGCCATTGTGCGCCGCCCCGGTGCATTGCGCACAATCTTCCAGCACGAAAAGACCATGTTTCTTTGCTGTTGATGTAATGGAGTCCATGTCGCCGCATTGTCCATAAAGGTGGACGGGTAACACGCATTTTGTTTTCTCTGTCACCGCGCCAGCCAGAAGCCCCGCGTTCATTTGATAGGTGTCGGGATCAATATCAATAAAGCGTGGGCGTGCCCCGGCCGCGATGATGGCAGCCACGGTTGGCACGGCTGTATTGGCAACGGTGATCACCTCGTCTCCGGGCCCAATACCAAGTGTTTTTAAGCCCAAAAACAGCGCGTCAGTCCCACTGTTAACGCCGACGCCGGGGGTGTCTAAATTACAAAAATCAGAAAATTCACGTTCAAATGCCGCGACATGTTCTCCTAAAATAAGGCGGCCTGATTTAAACACACCATCAACAGCGGCAAGAATTTCTTCTCGCAGCTCCTTGTATTCATCACGATAGTCCCAAACACCAATGGTCATTAAACACTCTCTTTTATGTGTGACCGAAGACCATCACAGAACCGGGCATCTTGAAGAAGTGCCGAATGAAATTCGGCCGATGCATTGGTTTCTATGCCATTCAGAACACGATTGATCATAGCGGTGAAACAATCGCCGGGCGATGATGTGATTGTTTCGAATGCATTGTTTCTGCGAATTCCAATTTCCAATGCCATGTCTGGCGGCGGGGTAAAAACCCGATCAAGTTTGATGGCAAGCCCATGCCCGGTCCCTTGAATCCAGTTTTGATATTCCGTGTCAAAACCAAACGTTCCTGAAAAAATTCCGCCACCCGCATATACGGCCGTCACAGAAAACGCTGTTTCTACTTTTTTGTCATCACTGTGGGATAAGGCGTAACAGGTCATTTCAAGGGGGTCTATTTTAAAAAAATACCGACAAGTTGCCGCGGCATAAGGCCCCAGATCATTGATGGCACCCCCACCATTGGGATCATATCGAAAGTTATCTTTGGGCAGGGGTGGAAATGAAAAACAGGCATGTATTCTATAGGGTTGGTTCGGGCCACGAGGAATGGCGGATAGATCCGCAATCCGGGGGTGATCCAGAAAGACAGTTGCCTCAGCAAATATGACGTTCTTTGATTCTGCCAATGTAACAAGTCGCTCCGCGTCTTTGAGATTGAGCGTAGCGGGCTTATCGGCGATGACGTGTCGGCCCGTTTCAAGGGCGGCTTTTATAGCATCTGTATGGGCGCTGTTTTCAAGGGAAACATAAACGATTTCTGCCGCGCTTTCAGCCAGAGCAACGTCGATGCTGTCATAGACCGTGCCGTCTTGGGAAATCAGGTTTGGTGCGGCGTCTGATTTGTGCCGACTGGCAATATCAATGCCGTCAATACAGGGGATTGATTTTAATGCCGGGATGACGCGGCGGCTGGCAATTGATGAGCACCCCAGGATAAGCACTCTCATTTAAATCACCGCTCTTGTGTGTCGGGCGTGTCTGCATGCCCATTTTCTGGGGACACGTCCGAACCAGAAGTTTTTATACGTCGGATGCTTGATTGCGGAAGGGTACCGATGCTCATAAACGTTCTGCCCGTATATTCACCGATCAATCCAAGAAATATAAATTGAAGGCCGAAAAAAACCAGCATGACGATCATCAGCGATGCCCAACCGGGGGCGACAGCACCGCTCATAAAATAATCCAGAACCACATAGGCCGCCCCCAACGAGGACAGTCCGAACAGGCCCAGCCCAATGATCATGCTGATGCGCAGGGGCTGGATAGAAAAATTGAACAGGATGTGCATCCACAACCGCACAAGTTTGCGCAGTGTGTAGTTGCTGTTGCCTATGGTTCTTTCAAGGTGGGTCACCGTTATACTGGCGACGTGGCTGGTATTTTTTAGAATCATTCCCTCAATATAGGGATAAGGGCCATTATAGGCGGCCAATTCACCAACCAATCGCTGGCTCAGACAGCGAAAGGATGACAGGGTCAGGCCATGGGGTTTATCGAGCAGGAGGTTCGATGTTTTATCGGCCAGCCACCCCCCAAAATTTCGCCACGGGGCATATTTTCTTTCATCGAAAGCACCAAAAACGGCATCCAAATCGTTTTCTTGCGCGTAAGCATGAAGTTTGGAAATCTCATCTGCGGGTTGTTGTAAATCATCATCCATGGTGATGACGTAGTCACCGCGGGCATATCGCAATCCGGTTAAAACAGCATTGTGTTCGCCAAAATTTCGGGCCAAATCGATAAACGTAATGGGCAAGGTGGATGTTTCGACCAGGGAGTCGCAAATTTGGGCGCTGTCATCTTCGCTGCCGTCATTCACCAATATGACTTCCATGCCGCCCGGGATCGAAATTTTTTCCAGCATATTTATCAGCGATGGCACAGTTTCAGCCCCGTTGAAAACGGGAATCACGACACTAATAGTAAGGTTTTCAGCCAATTTTTTTCCCAACAACAAGTATGGAGCCTCCAAAAGGGAAGCGCAGTCCACATTTTAGCAAAAAATGTTCAACGCGCATTACAGCGTTGAAGATAACTTCAAGTGCGGCAGGGTAATCCGTAACATCGCTTTTCCCCGCCTGCGTGCTTGAAAACAGTTTCCTGCGTATAACCATCAATGGAAACAGAAGTGTGTTCCAATAAGAGGAATATTCAATCATAAACCCGGCATCTTCCAGTATTTTACACAGGCGACGTCTTGTAAAGCGGCGCGCGGTGTAAACGGCGTCGTCATGGTAACTTCGCATCCAGTTATATGCGGGCACATGAACAACGAAAATACCCCCCGGGGCAATGCACCTAAAGGCGTCTTTGGCGGCAAGCTCGGGATCGGCCCATTGGTGATAGAGCACATCCGATGAAATGATAGCCGAAAAAACATCTTCATCGAACGGCAGCGCATTGACCGACCCAACCAGAGTGACAGCCCCCGATTTTTTCGCAGCGGCCTTTGTGGCATAGGGGGATGCATCAATGCCAATGGTCTCGGCGGATGGCCGCGTGTCATGGAGAATTTTTAACATCCCGCCGGTGCCACACCCGGCATCCAGAAGACGTTCGCTTTGGTTTGGGTGATGGCGTTTTATGGCCCAGGCAAGGTTGGTATGCAGGCCGCGATACCACCACATGCTGTCTTCCATCTCAGCCATTTTTTCAAATTCATCAGGCTGCATGGATGCCTCTAGGGGCGGCGGCTGGCCACCCATGGATGGCTATATTGATTGAAGGTTTATAATTCATCGAGAATGCTGGCAAGGTAGCACCCGTATTCACTGTCGCGGTATTCATCAACCAGGGCTGAAAATTCTTTTTTGTTTATGAAACCGGAGCGAAAAGCAATTTCTTCGGGACAGGAAATTTTTAGGCCAGCGCGTTTTTCGATGACCTTGATAAATTCGGAAGCCTCAAGCAATGCTTCGGGCGTGCCACAGTCAAGCCATGCCGTCCCCCGTCCCAGAAGTGAAATATCCAGATTGCCCTGCTCAAGAAGGCATCGGTTAACATCCGTGATTTCAAGCTCACCACGCGCTGAAGGCGTTATGGTCTTGGCAACGCTAACAACATCACCGCCATAAAAATAAAGCCCGGGCACGGCCCAGTTAGAGGCTGTCGCTTTCGGCTTTTCCACAAGGTTTGTCAGGGCGTCATTTTCATCAAGGGTAGCAATCCCAAAATTTTCCGGGTCCTTAACCTTGTATCCAAAGATGGTGTTTTTACCGACGTCTTCGGCAATTTTTTGCAGCGCAACGCTTAGGTCGTTGCCGTAAAATATATTGTCCCCAAGAATAAGCGCGACGGGATCGTTGTCAATAAAGTCTTCTGCAAGAAGGAATGCCTGTGCAATGCCTTCGGGGTTTTTTTGTTCGACATAAGAAAAACGCAGCCCCCATTTTTTCCCATCCCCAAAAAGCTGTTGAATAAGAGGCAGCGATTCCGGGGAAGATATAATCAAGATATCCTGGATCCCTGCCAGCATCAGCGTTGATAGGGGATAATAGATCATTGGTTTATCGTAGACGGGCAGCAATTGTTTGCTGACGACCTTGGTCATTGGGAAAAGACGTGTTCCCTGCCCGCCAGCCAATATGATGCCCTTATTAAACATGGTTGCTTGCTTTCATTAAGGTTGGTGGGACGTTTAACGGCCCAACCCAAGTCGGGCACCGTCGTATAATTCAACTTTCATCTGTTCCCGCCAATCTTCATTGTCGAGATACCATTGCACCGTCATTTCAAGGCCAGCGTCAAATTTGTGGGATGGCTGCCAGCCAAGTTTCTTTTTTGTCATTGAGGCATCAAGGGCATATCTGAAATCATGCCCCGGACGATCTTTGATAAAGGTAATTAGAGACTGGTAGTCATCTGTCCCGGCGCGGGGCTTCATTTTGTCCAGCATCTGGCAAATCGTTTTGGTTATCTCAAGGTTGCTTTTTTCTGCATCACCGCCAAAAACATAGGTATCCCCGGGCATGCCATTGGCAAGAACATTCAGGAGCCCCGCGACGTGGTCATCAACATAAAGCCAGTCACGGACATTGCTGCCGTCACCATACAGGGGAATGGGCTGTTCATCCAAAGCCTTGCCAATAATGACGGGAATTAATTTATCGGGAAATTGGAATGGGCCGTAATTATTGGAGGTGTTGGTGACAATGGTTGGAAGGTTGTACGTTCGGTGCCACGCACGGACCAAATGGTCCGCAGAAGCCTTGCTGGCAGAATAGGGAGAATTTGGGCGGTATGGGCTGGTTGCATCGAAGTGACCATTGGCATCAAGACTTCCAAAAACCTCATCGGTGGAAACATGGATGAACCGGAAAGCTTCTTGAGCATCGTTGCCCAAGGTTTCAAAATATTCTGTGGTAGATTCTAGCAGGTTAAAAGTGCCAATGATATTGGTCTGAATAAATTTTGCCGGGCCATCGATGGATCGATCAACATGGGTTTCGGCCGCCAGATGAACAACGGCATCAGGGCATGTGTCAAAAATGATTCTGCGGACATCATCACGATTGGCGATATCAATTTTTTCAAATCTATAATGGGGATTCCCATCGGCGACTGCAAGTGCCCCGGGGGTGGCCGCATAGGTGAGGCTGTCAATGTTAATAACATCAAGGTCGGGTTGGGCTAATGCGCGTCGCACAAATGCAGATCCGATAAAACCTGCCCCCCCCGTTACAAGAATTCGCATAGTCATTAACCCACATAAAATAAATAAACCTGCACCACAACATACTTCATGATGCCATAGTCTGCATAGTTATCCCTAGCGCAACAAACGATCCAGAGGGCGTCCGCGGCCATCTACGGTTTTGCTGATGGCATAATACAGAACGGCTTCACTGAACCCCATGGCCTTTAATTTGGGCATGGGGCCTTTGCTGATGCGCTTTTCGGCTTTGAAAAAATCAGAAGCAATCCGAGGCATGGTATCTGCCGAGATTGTGTTGGCGCTTTGCCAAACAAGGATTCCAAGCATGAACGTTAATAGGCCGGGAACGACAATAATACTATGGTGTTTGAATGCCCCCTCTCTGGCCATGAGTTTGCCAAGGGTGAGCAGACATATTCCAAACAGCATTGCGGGCGCGATGACCATAAGCAGCCTGCCAGCAAGCCGTCCCCAGAAATTATATGCCTTAAACCAGGGTTCAAAGAGTTCGGTGTTTAATTGCGAAATAACACCATAGGTGAGGATCGCAATTGCGAGCCACACAAGAATCAGCAGGATCAAATCTGCCCCAACCGTACCGCGCGCTAAAAGCCATTTTTGTGTCACTGCATAAAGAGACGTATCCCCCAGCAAAGCGTTGTGCAGGGAAGACGTTTTTAGGACAGCAAAGACCACCGCGCATAGGGCGATTGTCCCCCCGATCAAAAAATACAGGGCATTGGTGCCGATCAGGCTATCGAACATGGATTCGCGCAGGACAAAACTTGTCATGCCAACAAGAAGGGCGATAGCGATTTTGGGTGTGCGAAAAATTTCCGGACGGAGAACAACATCCATTCCAAATAACAAAGCAAGGAGCATGCCCGACGAGCTTAGATGGATAAAAGAAAGCAAAATCACCAGCAAATAGGACAGGAAGTATGCGTTGTTCCAGCGTAAGGCGAAGACGCCAATCATAAGGAGGGCAAAGTTGCTGCGCGGTGGGAATGAAAGGGGCGAAAACTGTGTTGATGGATGAAGCAACATTTCAATCGTATTTTTTGCCATATCCCAAAAACTATTTTGCAAGACAAGATGCGCAAATGAATTGTCTTTCAATGGCAAATAGAATGCGATCCCATACAGAATGATCGTTACCCCCAGTGCCCATGAAAAAACGCTGTTTCTGATAAAGTAAAAAATCCCTATCAACAGACTTAATGCGAAGGCAAAAGAGGCAACAAACCCGATCGTAATGGATTGCGCAAGATACATTGGATAGAGCGATGGTATGGGATCAAACAGGGGTTTGAATACGCGGCTGACCCCATAGTGAATGATGCCAGGAAGCGTATATTCATTTAGATAATCCCGGTGCAAAATCAGGCGCTTCATGGCGTGAGGGCGGGTTTTTCCTTTTTGTTTAAAGTGCTTAACCGCACGGTTGTTAAGCGCCAGAACTTCTTTTTCATGAAAAACATTAAGACCAGATATATAAAAAAGAAGGTTGTCGTCACTTCCGCGCGCGCCCGTCGAAATAAAATTGAGGTTCGTCGCAAATCCGGAAATCAGGACAATGGCCAGAATGAGGATTTGCCCGTGGCGGTGGAGAAATTGTCGTAGGAGGGACATTGGAATCATTTCTTTGTGTTTAGGGAAGATCACTCAACGTAGAGGCTTCGTATCATGGAACCAAAATAGAAGTTTTTTGGTACGAATTCCCAATAAAAAAATCAAACAGGGGTATCAGATGAATTTATTGGCGGGGCTGTATCAGCCAGATCACCCCGCCGGGCAATGTGGTTGCCAGTAGACCGACCCCAAAAATTAAAGACAAACTAAGCGCTGCTTCGGGTGCGATGCCGGCAAAGCCAAGGAAGAAAGCCATTGCCCCTTCGCGCAATCCCCAACCGGCATAAGAAAGTGGAATAACGGAGGCCAGGATGACAGGGGGCACCAATGCCAATGCCAAACCGGGTTCCAGGTAAATCCCAAGCCCAGCTGCCAATGCCAAAATGGCAGAGACAGTGAGCAGATGGACCAGGGTAGATAGGAACAGGCATAAAACGGTTTGCCCGCCCGCCAGAAACGTTTTTTTGGAGGCCGTGCTGATGTCTTTGGCCCAGGTGAACAGGGCACCAATCACAGGCAGGGTAAAAAGCCGTTGCCATAGAGGAATGCGGTGAAACACGATCATTATGCCAACGCTCGTAAAAACCGCCAGAACAAGGCCGCCCAGTGTTGCTGGCAACCGGCTGTCACCCTCCAGCTCAGTCAGAAAGGGCAGGCCAAAGGTGATGAGAATGACCAGCCCAACCAGGGCAGCAATTCGGTCAAGGCCAACAGAAACCATGGCGCGCAGCGGTGCGCTGCCGCCTTTGAAAATGTGCCACATTCTAAAGGCATCGCCTGCTAAATTAGTGGGCAACGCCTGATTTATAAAAAGGCTAATGTAGGTAACCCTGTACACGTCCCAATATTTCATGGGTAATTCCTGGGTTCCAAGGATAATTTTCCATCGCCATGCGGTGATGCCAATGGCGATGATTTCCAGCCCAAAGGCCAAGGCAAGGGCGGGTATCGAGATAGATTTCAGCCGTGCGCCCAACAGCGCCAGATCAATGTCTGAAAAAACCCAGATAATGAGGCCAGCGGATATGGCGACTTTAATCGCCCCCAAGACCCACGTCTTTTTATTTATGGCCAACGCCATTCCATGAGCTCCTGAGGCAGGTCCAGATAGGGCGCAATCATGTCAATGGACACAGCAAGTGCCAGGGCACCCAAAAGTGAGATCACCATACCGACCACCATTTTTGCGTCAAATATTTCATGTTCGCGGTTCACCAATGTGCTGAACAGGGTGCGGAAAACAATGGACGTGCGCTGAATGGGCGACACAACCGATACAGGGGCAATGGTCAGTGCTGCGTAGCGAAACATTTGAGCAACACATACGGCAACGCCGGAAAAAAGAAACCAGGGCAGGGATTTGCGATCGGTTGCCCTGATTTCTGAAATACGGCCTTTGGGGATAAGGAAAAGACAAAAAAAGATCGAAGCCGCAAAATAGGAAACAAGTCCGGCAGCCATGCTCTTGTCGCTGTGTTCAAGGCCTAAGCGCACGAAAATTGGGCTGAGCCCGTAGCCTGTCGCTGTCAGTGCGGCAAAGATGTAGCCTTCCATATATTTTGGTTCGAACTTTTTGGGGGCATCGGGGTTTTCTTCAGACCCTTTTGCTTCGCTCTCTTTTTTAGCTTTTTGTGCTTTTTTGCGTCGACCCATAACCATGACCGCAGGGCCGATGGCGATCAAAATCAGTCCTAACACGCGCAAAGGGGTCAATTGTTCGTCCAGCCAGATGATGGCCAGCGTTACGGACATGATCAGGTTCACCTGCTGTACCGGCCCGGCCAGATTGGCGCCAATGGCTTTGACGGCTCGATACCCACAATACCGTCCCCATACGAAATGAAAGACACCAGCCAGTGAAAGCCAAACATAAGCCATGCCATCAAAGGTGAAAATGGCATCAAGCTCACCTGCGACGACAGCAACGATAAAAAACAGGGGAACACCCAGAGGCACGGTGACGGCCAAGGCCTGAAACGTCGTGGATGCAATTACCCCCCGGCGTATGCTGGCGCTGTTCAGCCCAAAGGATGCAGCAGAAATAAGGGCATAAAGTGCGCCAAGCATGAAAGTGGGAAACCAGACTTATTGTTGTTATTGCCTTGAAAGGGAGGCGCAGTATCCCTGAAAATGCCCTTCGGGGGAAGGAAAAGCACTAAATATAGGATGTTTGTAGCAACTTGTGCTTAATTCGCTCGCAATAGAGCATTAACTAAGTTTGTATTATGATTTCCGCTGCTTAGAAGCGTTTGCCATTCGTTAGGGTGGTGTAATGGGTCGGGAAGACATAAATGGCTAAAAAATTAGAGAACACGACGGGTTTGCTGATTGAGCAAACCGTCAAACAAGCCCGGTTGGGCTTAAAGGGAAGTGCTGGCGAACGGTTTGAGCTGTTTGCGCAACTTTATTTTACCGGGGTTGTCCACGAAGACATTGCGACACAGACCCCCCAAGACCTTGCAGGCCAGACCCGGTCCATTCTGGGGTTTCTCGGCAAGCGCAAACCGGGCCGTGCCTTGGTTCGTGTTTTTAATCCCGAATATGCGCGTGATGGCTGGAACGGTAATCATACCGTTATCGAAATAATTAATGATGACATGCCCTTTTTGGTGGATTCGGTAAGAGCGGCCCTGAATTTCCGGGGCTATGGGATCAATTTGGTGATCCATCCCATTATTGCTGTGACCCGCGATAAGGCGGGCACCCTTAAGTCCGTGAAGGCTATTTCCGATACCGGAAATAAAGCCAAAAGCAAAGAGAGCTTCCGGGCGGAATCCATCATCCATATGGAAATAGATCGCCAAGCAACCGCGTCGGAAATTGCAGAGATAAAACGCGCCCTCAATACCGTAACGGATGATGTGCGCTCTGCGGTTAAGGGCTGGATGCCCATGCGCAACAAATTGGCTGAGATTATTGATGGCCTGCCCGCCAAAGGCGGCGCCGGTGTAGAAGAGGTCCGGGAATTTTTAAAGTGGCTTGATGATGATCATTTTACGTTCCTTGGGTACCGTCGCTATGACTTCACCACGGCTGATGCCAAGGGTGAAGGCGCCATTGTTCGCAATTCCGGTCTTGGCATCTTAAGCAAACCATCAACCCGGGTGTTTACCCTCGATAACAGCGCAGGGTTTGGCAAGGTGCGGCGCCAGTTGGCGGCATCAGAACTGGTTACCATTGCAAAGGCCAACCGCCGCTCAACGGTTCATCGCTCGGTCCATATGGATACCATCGGTATTAACATCATGGATGCGCGGGGAAAGACGGTTGGGGAACACCGATTTATTGGCTTATTCACATCCCATGCCTATAGCCTGAGCCCGCGGTTTATCCCGCTTTTGCGGCGCAAGATTGAACGGGTTATTGCTAAAACGGGGCTGAAGCCATCAAGCCATGACGGCAAAGCATTGCTGCATACCCTGGAAACGTATCCTCGTGATGAGTTATTCCAGATTTCTGAAGGCGATCTTTTAGAAAGCGGATTGGGCATTCTCCACCTTCAGGAACGACAGCGTACTGCGTTGTTCACGCGCAAGGACCCATTTGGCCGGTTTGTTTCCTGTCTCGTCTACACACCCAAAGAAGAGTTTGGCACACCGCTCAGGGAGCAGTTTGAAACCATCCTTTGTGCGGCCTTTAACGGAACCGTTTCAACTTTTTACACCCATATCGGTGATGAGCCATTGGCTCGGGTCCATTTTATCATCAAGACCGATCCCGGGCGCAGCTTGCGCTATGACCACAATCAAATAGAAGCAGACCTTGCTGTCGCTGCGCGGTCCTGGGCCGATGAACTACGGGACGATCTTGTCGCCGCCCATGGCGAACGCGATGGTCTGATTTTGTTTGATCGATATAAAGATTCGTTTGCCATTGCTTACCGCGAAAGTTTCAGTGCCACCCAGACAATCCATGACATTGAAAAAATTGAATCTCTGGTGTCCGGTTCTGGTCATGCCCTAAATCTTTATCGCCGCCAGGGCGCAGAAGGTGACGCGCTGCAGCTCAAAATTTATCAGCAAGATATGCCCATTCCCCTTTCCGATGTTCTGCCCATGCTGGAAAACATGGGGCTTCGGGTGATGGCAGAAGTTCCTTTCTCGGTTGCCTGTGGCCCGGATAAAACCGTTTGGATTCACGACTTTGAATTGCGTCAGTGTTTATGTCCGGACGAGAAACAAAAAGGGCCTGGATTTGCAAAAATAAAAGAAGTGTTCGAAGAGGCCTTTGCCTGCGTCATGCGGGGCGATATTGAAGATGATGGCTACAACCAATTGGTGCTCGCCGCGGCCCTTGGCTGGCGTGATGTTGTTTTGTTGCGCGCGTATTCAAAATATTTGTGGCAAATACGCGCCCCCTTCAGTCAGGATTATATGATCTGCACGGTGGCCTCCAATCCGGGTTTTGCACGGATGTTGGTGGATCTTTTTGTTGCCAGGTTTGATCCCAAAAATCGCAAAAAGGCCGAAGCCCGCGCGGTGATTTTAAAAGTTAAATACGAAGCAGCGCTGGAAGCTGTCCAAAGTCTGGACGAAGATCGTATTCTTCGCCGCTTTCTCAATCTGGTTTTAATGACCCTTCGTACCAACTACTACCAACCAGATAGTGCGGATTGTCCTAAATCATATGTTTCATTCAAACTGGCAAGTGATGGCATTGATGATTTGCCACTGCCCAGGCCTTGGCGCGAAATTTTTGTCTATTCTCCAAGCATGGAAGGTATTCATTTGCGCGGTGGCCCGGTGGCCCGTGGCGGCATCCGTTGGTCGGATCGGCGTGAAGATTTTCGCACTGAAATCCTCGGCCTGATGAAGGCACAGGTGGTTAAAAACCCTGTGATTGTGCCAACGGGCGCAAAGGGGGGCTTCGTTGTGAAGCGCCCACCATTGACCGGCGGGCGCGAAGCGTTCCTGGCCGAAGGGATTGAATGCTACAAGGACTTGATGCGGGGCCTTCTCGACATTACCGACAACCGTTCCGGCGATCATATCATCCCCCCCAAAGACGTTGTTCGCCACGATGGTGATGACCCCTATTTGGTGGTTGCCGCAGATAAGGGCACGGCGACCTTTTCAGATATTGCGAATGGTGTCTCCAGAGATTATGGATTTTGGCTGGATGATGCCTTTGCATCAGGCGGGTCCGTTGGGTATGACCATAAAAAAATGGGGATTACCGCACGGGGTGCCTGGGAATCGGTCAAACGGCATTTCCGTGAAACCGGCAAAAATATTCAGAAGCAGGATTTTACTGTGGTTGGCGTCGGCGATATGGCGGGCGATGTGTTTGGCAACGGCATGCTGCTTTCGCGCCACATTCAATTGGTGGCAGCGTTCAACCATATGCACATTTTTATTGACCCCGATCCAGATCCGGACAAAAGCTTTGTTGAAAGGCAACGTCTGTTCAAAAAACCGCGATCATCATGGACTGATTATGACAAAAAACTAATCTCAAAGGGCGGCGGCATTTTTGAACGCAGTGCCAAATCCATTCCCCTTTCACCGGAATTAAAAAAACTGTTGGGCATTTCGCAGGGAAGCCTTTCCCCAGACGATCTTGTCCGCCACCTGTTGATGGCAGAAGTTGATCTTCTGTGGTTCGGTGGCATTGGCACCTTTGTTAAGGCGGCGGGTGAAAACAACGCAGATGCCGGTGATCGCGCCAATGATGGGGTGCGGATCAATGGTGCAGATCTTCAGTGTAAGGTTTTGGGAGAAGGCGCAAACCTTGGGATTACCCAGGCAGGGCGCATTGAATATGCCCAAAATGGCGGCCGCCTGAATGCAGACTCGGTGGATAATTCTGCAGGCGTTGATTGTTCGGATCACGAAGTCAATATCAAGATTCTTCTGGGCCAATTGGTGGATTCCAAAAAGCTGACCATGAAGGCCCGGGACAAACTTTTGAAGTCTATGACAGCAGAAGTATCAAAGCTTGTTTTGCGGGATAATTATCTCCAGACCGCAGCGCTCAGTATTGCTCAATCACAAGCACCAACGCGCCTGCCAAATGCGGTTCGTCTGATCCGTTCTTTAGAAAAAATAGGCTTGCTTGACCGTGTGGTGGAAGGCCTGCCTGACGAAGAAGCCCTTGCCCAACTTGATAACGCTGGTGCCGGGTTGACCCGGCCCGAAATTGTTGTGTTGCTGGCCTACGCAAAAATTGCGCTCAAAGACGAATTGATGGTTTCCGATCTGCCTGATGATAAATTTTTGGTGGACGATTTGGTCGAATACTTCCCCACACCGATCCGCAAAAACCATAAAAAGGCCATCACTGATCACCGGTTGGCACGTGAAATTGTGGCAACATCTATTACCAATCAGATCATAAATCGGGGCGGGTTCACGTTTGTGAACGACCTGAAGGAACGGTCCGGCTGTGATGCGATTGCCGTCGCACAGGCATTTATCATTGTTCGCGACGCCTTTGACTGTGGCGCGCTCTGGGATGGCATAGAGGCTTTGGATAACAAGGTTGATGCGGCATTGCAGCTGGATATGTTGCAACAAATTGCTGGGTTCATGGAGCGTGCAACCTTGTGGTTCCTACAAAATGGCGACCATCCACTGGATATGGGGATTACAATTGAACTGTATCGCCCGGGGATTAAGGCGTTGGCTAAATCCCTGTCCAAAATTGTTTCCGCTGATGATCAGGCGACGGCCAATGATATGCGCCAAGGCCTTGTTGACCGGGGTGTTCCAAAACCATTGGCGGGCGCGGTTACGGACCTTTCTTTCCTGAACGTTGCCCCGGATATCATCAGGATATCGGATGGTAACGTGAGGGAAGTCGCAGCAGGGGCTCAAATTTATTTTGGGGTTGGCCATCGGTTTGGGTTCGATTGGCTGCGGGGTGCAGCACTGCGTATGGATTGCCAAACGCCATGGCAGCGCCAAGCCGTCCAAGCCATCGTGGACGATCTTTATGGCCTGCAATATGAAATTGTGGCTCATGTCATGGAGGTGGCGGGCGACGTTGGTATTGCCGGTGCCATGGTGGATATCTGGGCCGATGATCGAAAAAACCATGTGGCCCGGTGTGAACAAATGTTGGCAGACATGCAGGGCGCGGCCAACATTGATGTTTCCATGTTGGCGGTTGCACTGCGCCAGTTGCGACAATTGGTAACGGGCTAGGCCGGGATGGGAATGGGGGAATCATCATATAAATCCCCTAAATCGTACAAAATGCACAAAACACGACGCGTGCAGGCGGCTTGGTGCCTTTATGATTGGGCAAATTCTTCGTTCCCGGCAGTCATTCTAACCTTTGTTTTTGCGGCCTATTTCACCCGTTCCGTTTCCGTTAATCCGGTTGAAGGCACGGCTCAGTGGGGGATGGCGATCAGCCTTTCTGCCATCGCAATTGCCATCATCAGTCCCGTGCTTGGCGCCATTGCCGACAACAATGGCCCGCGCAAGCCATGGCTTGGGGTCTTTACTGTGTTGTGCATTGTGGCAACGGGTTTTTTATGGATTGTGGAACCCCATCCGGCGTTTGTTTTGCCGGGGCTTATTCTTTTGGGCATTGCCAATTTTGCCTTTGAAACAGCCGTGGTTTTTTACAATGCCATGCTGCCCGAATTTACCCCCCGCCCCCTTTTGGGCCGCATGTCGGGCTGGGGTTGGGGGTTGGGCTATGCGGGTGGCCTTGTTTGTCTTGGATTAATTCTTCTGGTCTTTATTTATGCAACACCCGCCCCCTTTGGCCTTGATCGATCCGCCCTTGAACATGTGCGCATTGTGGGCCCGGTTGCCGCCCTTTGGTATGGCGTGTTTGCCCTGCCGCTGTTTCTGTTTGTGCCCGATTGCCCATCCAGTGGGGTGTCCATTGGCGTGTCTATAAAACGCGGATTGCGGCAACTTGTTCAAACATTTTGGCGCATACGGGATCACAAGGAAATCATGCGGTTTCTGGTTGGGCGAATGATTTATACCGATGGGTTAAACACCCTGTTTGCCTTTGGCGGTGTTTATGCCGCCGGCACATGGGGGATGGCCGTGGACGAGGTTATTCTGTTCGGCATTGCCATGAGCCTGACCGCAGGGATTGGGGCCGCAGGGTTTGCCTGGATCGATGACTGGATCGGCGCAAAGCGCACCATCATCATCGCCTTGTTTGGGCTCATTGTGTTTGGCGGGCTGATTTTTGTGGTGACTTCCAAAGCCGCGTTTTGGGGTTTGGGGATGGGGCTTGGCATTTTCTTTGGCCCAGCCCAGGCGGCCAGCCGGTCCTTGATGGCACGCATGGCCCCAAAAGAGCTGCGCACAGAGATGTTTGGCTTTTATGCGCTTTCTGGCAAGGCGACGGCCTTTATTGGCCCGGCACTTCTGGGGTGGGTGACGGTCATGGCCAATTCCCAAAGGGTGGGCATGGCAACGGTGCTGATCTTCTTTGTGGTCGGCCTGATCATTATCTGGCCCCTGAAGGAGCCACAAGAGACAGCGTGATCAGTGCCGGAAGTGGCGCATGCCGGTCATCACCATGGCAAGCCCGGCTTCATCTGCGGCCTTGATAACATCTTCGTCCCGGATGGACCCGCCGGGCTGGATAATCGCTTCGGCACCTGCTTCTGCCGCCGCTAGAAGGCCATCGGCAAAGGGGAAGAATGCATCCGATGCCACCACGGACCCAATGGCGCGGGTTTGCGCCTCACCGGCGGCTTGGGCGCCTTCCTGGGCTTTCCATGCGGCGATGCGCGATGAATCAACGCGGCTCATTTGCCCGGCCCCAATGCCTACTGTGGCACCGTCTTTTGCGTAAACAATGGCATTGGATTTGACGTGTTTGCAGATGGTAAAGGCAAACAGCAAATCCTTGATCTGATCATCGGTGGGCTGGCGTTTGGTCACAACTTTCAAATCTTCTGGCCCGATATGGCCCTGATCGCGGCCCTGAAGCAAAAACCCGCCCGCCAGGGTGCGAACGGTCATGCCCGCTGTGTCTGCGCTGGCCATGGCACCTGTGGCGAGGACGCGGACATTCTTTTTTGCAGATAAAATTTTGCGCGCATCATCGGATATTTCCGGTGCGATCACGACTTCAACAAACAGCTTGGCAATTTCTTCGGCCATGGGGCCTTCCAGCACCCGGTTGCACGCAATGATGCCGCCAAAGGCAGAGACCGGATCACACGACAGCGCGCGAAGATAGGTGGCCAGCAGGTCGTCGCCCGTGGCAACGCCGCAAGGATTGGCATGTTTGATAATGGCGACGGCGGGCTGGCTAAATTCACTCACCAGTTCAAAGGCCGCATCGGTATCGTTGAGGTTGTTAAAGCTTAATTCCTTGCCCTGAATTTGTTCGGCCATGCCCACACCCGGCCGGGGATGGGTGGGGTCTAGATAAAAAGCGGCTTGTTGATGGGGATTTTCCCCATAGCGCAGCGTTTGGGAAAGCTTTCCAGAGACGGTGACCCGGTCTGGAAAAGGCGTTCCCAGCGTGTCTGCAAACCAGCCGGAAATGGCGGAATCATAGGCCGCTGTCCGGGCATAGGCCGATGCGGCCAGTGTTTTTCTGAATTCAAGGCCGGTGGCCCCTTTGTCAGAGGTTTGCTCGCCATCCATTTCTTGCTTTAAGGCATCATAATCGCCCGTATCGGTAACGACGGAGACAAAGGGGTGGTTTTTTGCCGCCGCCCGGATCATGGCCGGGCCACCGATATCGATGTTTTCAACGCAGGTGTCATAATCGGCACCCTTGGCGACGGTTTCTTCGAAGGGATAGAGGTTGATCACAATTAGATCAATGGCCGGGATGCCGTGGGCCGCCATAGACTCAAGATCGCCCGCATTGTTGCGCCGCGCCAAAATGCCGCCATGGATTGTTGGGTGCAGGGTTTTGACCCGGCCATCCATCATTTCAGGAAATCCGGTCACGTCAGACACATCTTTGACGTCCAGTCCCCCATCACGGAGGGCTGCGGCGGTGCCACCCGTAGAAACAAGCTCTACCCCATGGCCAACAAGGAAGCGGCCCAATTCAATCAGTCCGGTTTTGTCAGAAACACTAAGAAGGGCACGGGTAATGGGGATGGAATCAAAATCAGCCATGGGTGGGTTCAAAAAGCCTCTGGTTGGATGGTGAAAAAATTGTGGGGCGATTATGGTGTTGCCCGTTTCTGGTTGATGGTTGCTGCATTGCCATGGGACGGCGGCGCGTATTCGGGAACAAGTCTGGACAGGATAGAAAGGGCATTGGCGCGGTCGTGTTCATTGGCGGCCTTGAAAATTTCATCTAATCCCTTGGTCACTTCAGCCAGTTCAAGGGCTCTGGGTCTTGCAATCAGGACGCCCGGATACCGGGTGGGCTCGGTTTTTTCTGCTTCATGGAAAAGCTCTTCATTCAGTTTTTCACCGGGTCTCAGCCCTGTAATTTCAATGGCGATGTCTCTATCCGGTTCAAGGCCAGCCAGTAAAATCATCTGGCGGGCAAGGTCAATAATTTTTACAGGTTCTCCCATATCAAGAACACAAATGCCACCATTTGCACCATCGTCTTCGGGCCTGAGGGAAGACGCTTCTAATACCAGCTCCACCGCTTCACGGACTGTCATGAAATAGCGGGTAATATCAGCGTGGGTCACCGTCAGCGGACCACCATGGGCCAACTGGCGTTGAAACAGGGGCACAACCGATCCGGTGGAACCCAATACGTTCCCGAAACGAACGGTTACGAAGTGGGTGGTGTTTTTTGCATCACCCCCGTTTTGGGCCTCCAGGTTCAGGGCCTGACAATAGCTTTCCGCAAGCCGCTTGCTGGCGCCCATCACCGATGACGGGTTCACTGCCTTGTCGGTTGAAATCAAAACCATGGTTTCAACGCCCGCTTTGCGACAGGCATCAGCGATGTTGCGTGTGCCCCCGGCGTTGGTCAGCAGGCCTTCTATGGGCTGGGCCTCGACCATGGGGACATGTTTAAGCGCCGCTGCGTGGAAGACGATATGGGGTTTGGCTTGTTCAACAATATTTTCAACCGATTGGCGGTCGCGCACATTGCCCAAAACCGCCTGGGTTTCAAGGCGGCCTGCCCGTTCAGTGATTTCCAGATCGACGGTGTAAAGGGCGAATTCGCTGTTATCAACAAGGGTCAGGTGAACGGGCCCCAGATCAGCGATTTGGCGCGCCAGTTCGCTGCCGATGGTGCCGCCAGCGCCGGTTATCAATACCCTGCGCCCAGCGATAAGCTTTTTCATGGCGTCCCGGTCCAAAACCTGTTGGGCGCGCCCGAGAAGGTCTTCGATGGCAATGGGGCGGGGTTCTACCTTGTCCATTTGGCCGGTGCGGAAATCCGTGATCCGTGGCAGGCGCGCAAGGGTGACGCCAAAGCCATCGGCCTTTTCCATCAATGCCGTCATGTCGGTGCCAGAAAAGGCGGGATCGGTAACAATAAAGCGTTGCGGGCGGCGTCCCTTTTGGGTCAGCGTCGCCATAACACGATCAAGGGCATCAAGATTTCCCAACACCTCCAGCCCGTGGATGTGTCGCCCAATCCGGCTTTCTTTGGCATCAACAATACCCACAGCGCGGTAATGGGCGTTGTCGCCACTATTGGTGGCCCGCAGGAACAGCTCTGCGCCATCCCCGGCACCAATCAGCAGCACCGGGATGCGTTCAGATTGTGCCATTGTCCCCCCCCGCCCTGTTCTGCCCTTGATCAGGCGGAACAAAACCCTTGGGCCAGCCAGCAACGCCACCAGCACCAGCCAGTTTATGGCTGTCGCGGAACGGGGCATGGCTTCAAGGCGCGTGACCAGAAACAACACCAGAAGGAACAGAAGAACGATTGCCGTGACGGCCCGCATAATTTGGGTGATTTCAGGAAGGGATGTATAGCGCCACACGGTCCGATGCAGTTTTAGGGCGATAAAAATTCCCATGGAAACCAGGGTGAAGACAGCGGTGCCAATGGTGACCAGCTGGACGGAGTGTTCAAGCGGGTTTGTCCCAAGACGAAGATAGAGCGCCAGGACAAAGGACAGTGCTGCCATGAACCCGTCATGAAACAGCACCAGCCCTGAGCGAATATAGGATCTGAATGTTGGCTTCATGGACGGGTGTCGCTTCCGTCGGATGGTGTTTCGTTTTGCATCTTGTCTCGAATAGTCTGCTTGGGTAAATGGGTCAAATAAGGGCCCTGAATTTGGCGGCTATTTTGGGCCAATCCACGGGGTGAGTCTATCGGGCCGCTTGCATCAAAGCCATTTTTTTCATTTTTGGGCTCCTGCGTCCGGTTGGGCATGCGCCATCCAGACCAGCATGATGATCACAATGGCCACGGCGCCCGTCAGGCACAGGATATCTCCGATCCAATTGACCACCTGTGCGGAGGTCAGGGCCAAAGCAAACAGCATAATGTTGCCCCGCAAAATGAACAGGGTCACCCGGGCGTGGCTAAACCCACGTTGTACGGCATGTTGATAAAAGTGTTCAGAATGGGCCTTCCAGATGGGGGCCTTGTTCATGGCCCGTCGGACAATGGTAAGGGTGGCATCTGCCAGATAATAGGCAGGCAAAATCAGGGCTGCCAGCCAATAGCCCCACATGGCCAGCATCAACAGCATCCAACCGGTAATAAACCCCAGTGGAACAGAGCCGACATCACCCAGAAAAACGCGGGCAGGGGACCAGTTCAAAACCAAAAACCCACCCGTTGCGGCGGCCAATGCCAGCGCAATCAGGGCCATGGCAATGGCAGGCTTTCCGCCATCGCTACCAATCACAAGCATGATGATGAAAACACCCAAACCGATCATCACTGTTTCGGTGCCGGCCAATCCGTCTATGCCATCCATAAAATTAAACAGATTGATAAACCAAACCCAGGCGATGCCTGTAAGGATGCGGTCGGCCCAAAGTGGCAAGTGACCCTGTAAGAGCAGATGATTTTCCGGGATCATCGTCAAGACGACGGCGACGGCGACACCGTGCCCGGCCAGTCGCAGCAGGACGGAAAGATGGCCAAGATCATCAATCCATGAAATCACGGCTAGCAATACGATCCCGGCCAGCATCGCCCAGACGGCGTTGTTCGTTGGGTCATAGTGCCAATTAATGATCGCAATCAGTGGGATCAGAATGATTAACACGGCCAGCCCGCCGCCTCTGGGGGTCGGCGTGACGTGGCTTGATCGTGCATTGGGGTGGTCTAAAATGGCGCGTCGCACCAAATAGGCGGTTATCCAGCGTGTGATGATCCAGCTGGATGCGAAGATGCCAACGCTGAAAGCGACAGTGAAGGCCATTCCAATTTCTGTCAGCAAGGCATTCATTGTTCGCCGACCCGGTTAAGAACCCAACGAATAACAGCGCCGGGTCTGGGCCCCGTTGCGGTAACGCCCCCGGTGACAACAATTTGATTGCACCGTCTGGTTTCGCCGTCCCCAACATAAACCGAACTTTCCACGGAAACATTTCCGCCATCGGCATGGAACTGCCAGCCCACCCCGGAGGGCAGGCGGAGCAACACCGAAGCCCCGTCTTGCATGGGGGATGCCGAAATGCCGGGATGGAGATGAAAGCGTAAATGAAAACTGCGGGGACGACCGCGTCGCCAAGGCCACAAGCGACCTGATTTTTCATTTTGGTTTTTGCGGGCATAAATGCGTGCAGGGTTTTGTCCGCCTGGGGGAAGAAGAATATCTTCACCCCGCAATTCTTCGCCGCCTGCAGCCAGCCATAATTTGCGCTCATGAATAAGCCCAAAGCCACGCACGTAACCATCGTGGCGTCCTTCAAGCCAGGTGGCACCGTTGTCTTCACTGCGGCGCTTGGTTACAGATTCTGGGTGTTTTCCAATTTCACTGCCGCGCCCCGGGGCCTCAAAAATTTCCGTGGAATTGGTTTCGCCAATGCTTAGCGTCGAATGCGCCGCCGTTGCCCTGAGCCCTTGTCGCCAAGATGCCCCAAGACCGGGCCCCCCCCCGCAATTGACGATCAGGCGTTCCTTGCCGATGCTCATTTCAAAGGAAAGGGTTCCAGCAAAAACATGGTCCCGTGCCCCATTGGGCGGGGGTGCACCAACATCGGCGATGATTAAGGTTCGATTGGCGGTGATGCGTTCAAAGCCGGAATGGGGTGCCGATGCATGGGGTTTGCCCGGTGCATCGGCGCGGCTTAACACCATATCGATTAACCACGCTTCGCCCTCATCGGAATCGTTGAACAGGGCCAACCCACCGTCACCATGGCGGAAAAATCGCAGCATCGGTGCCATGCGATCAATGGCATTCTGGACGCCATGGGGGGGAAGGTGTCCAGAATCAATCAGGGCCGCGCGGATATCCACCAGATCGCGAAGGATGGCAAATTGCTGCGCGGGGCTACGTTCATGATGGCCTCCATCTCCTAGAATTTGCCGAGAAAGCTCTTTCTCAAGACGGCCAAGGATGCGCTGGAGCTGGCGGTCATTTCCAAAAAGGGCACTGGCGGCAAAAACCTGGCCTTTCAAAACAGAAAGGCGCCGTGCCCCCGCAAGACCGTCTCCCCAGGCACCATTTCCCAAACGTAAAAGATGGCGTGATTGGTGGGAAAGGCTTTTCAGGAATGCATCCATAAATTCAGGACCTGCCCCCTGGCAGAGAAAGTCTGCACTGGAAATCCAGGCGCTGACGCGGGCGCTGAGAATATCGGGCCGCCATGAAAACCGGTGCCATGTCCCCTGAGCTGATATCCAGTCCGATATCAGCCGGCGGGCTTCAATCCGTGTTGCCTCTCCGCCCGCAACCCGAAGATCGCGCAGCCACCCAAATTTGTGCAATTCCGATCGCCATGCCGGGCCATAGGTTTCGGTTTCCCATAACCCATTATGGCCCCCATTATTTATTGTGGGCTCACACTGATGGGAATGCCCTGCAAACGAAAATGTGCCGCCGGTGATGTCGCGTCCGCGATCGGCATTGCCGGGCCATGGATCGATGGGGATGAAACAAAATTTGCTGGCAACCCGGCCCCGGAGGGTAAAAGTGTGGAAAGACGTCCCATAAAACAGGGATTTTACCCCATAAATCAATGCTTTAAGGTTGCGCACAATGGGCCGCTTGGCCACTGCAAGATGCCAGCCAGAGGGCGGATTTTGGAGCTTTTTGGGGGTGTTCGCTAAATCGGGCGGATGGTTTGTGGGGGCTGGCCCAGACATGGGCGCGTTCCGTATTCAGGCCGCGCCGCGCAGGCGGGCAATGTTGGCGGCATATGCATCGGGGCCACCGGCAAAGGTGGCCGTTCCTGCAACCAGAAGATCGGCCCCGGCCGAGACGGCGCGTTTTGCGGTTTCCGCATTAATCCCACCATCAACTTCTAAATCGATGTTGCGACCTGTTGCATCAATACGTTTTCGAATTGCTTCGATCTTGGACAGTTGGGAATCGATGAATGCTTGTCCGCCAAAGCCTGGGTTAACGCTCATGACAAGGATCAAATCGACATCGTCGATGACGTTGTCGATAACATCGACTGGTGTTGCCGGGTTAAGGGCAATGCCTGCTTTTTTGTCGAGCGCATGAATTTGTTGCAGGGTGCGGTGTAAATGGGGCCCGGCTTCGGGGTGGACGGTTATGATGTCCGCCCCCGCACTGGCAAATGCTGGCACATAACAATCAACGGGTGAGATCATCAGATGGACATCAAAGGGTAGGTCTGATGTATCGCGCAGTGCGCCGATGACATCGGGTCCAATGGTGATGTTGGGAACAAAGTGCCCGTCCATAACGTCGACATGGATAAAATCCGCACCGGCTTTGGTAACGGCCTTGATCTCGTCGCCCAGCCGCGCAAAATCGGCGGCAAGGATGGAGGGGGCTATGCGAACAGGGTTAGGCACAACGCTTACCTAGCAGCTTCGTTTAAACGCTGCAAGCGTGCGGCATAAAATCCGTCCATGCCACCTTTTTCTTCTAAATGCATGGGCAAAGTCCTGAGATCGCCTGAAGGGGTGATGAGTGTTTCCATTCCACCGATAGTATCGGCGCTAAGGGGGGTGCGGGTAAAGTCCGGATGACGATCAAGAAAGCCTTCAATCCGCTTTTCACCCTCTGTTGGGTCCAAAGAGCAGACAGCATACACAATATCGCCGCCCGGTTTGACCGAACGCGCAGCGGTTGCCAGCAGGCGGTTTTGCAGATCGCCCAACGATGCGGCATCATTTTTGCTTTTGATGTGGGGAATGTCGGGGTGGCGGCGCAAGGTGCCCGTGGCCGTGCAGGGCGCGTCCAGCAGAACACCATCAAATAAGGTATCGGGTTTAAAGCGCCCCCCATCTTCATTGATCAAATTGGCTTTAAGGCCTGTACGTTCTAGGTTCTCGCCAACGCGGCGCAGCCGGTTTTTGGAAACATCCAATGCCGTGACGTCTGCCCCCATGGCTGCCAATTGCAATGTTTTGCCACCAGGTGCGGAACAAAGATCAAGAATGGTTTTCCCCTTAACATCTCCAAACAACCGCGCTGGCAATGCGGCCCCGGCGTCTTGAATCCACCACGCCCCTTCTTCAAAGCCGGGCAAATCCGGGATGGCCCCGCCGGGTGCGCGGCGCAGGCTGCCGGTTGGCAAAATTTCGGCTTCAAGGCGTTCGGCCCAGATTTCTGCGCTTTTTTGGTCTTTAAGGGTGATATCCAGCGGCGCTTCGGTCATGTGAACGCGGGCGATGCGTTGACAGGCATCGGCACCAAAATCACGTTCAAGCGATTGCCACAACCAATTGGGGGTGTTGAGCCGGGGCCCGTCCAGTTGATTAAGGGCATCTTCGCCATCGCGCACAATGCCGCGCAGGATGGCATTGACCAGCCCCTTGAAGCGCCCGCCTGCGATCGTGGCGGCAATGGTGACAGCGGTATCTACTGCCGCATGGGCCGGGGTTTTGAGAAATAATAATTGCACGATGCCAAGGGCCAGCAGGTGGTGCACCTTGGACGCGCTGTTGGGCAGCGCTTTTTTAAGCCGCGCATCGATCAGTGCATTAATTTCACCATCGTGACGCAGACAATCGGTGACAAGCAAACGGGCGAACGCCCGGTCACGTTTTTCCAGTGCACCAAATTCAGGATGGGATTCAAGGGTAACCTCAAGGGGGGTTTTTCGGTCGAGAATTCGGCATAGCGCATCAAGGGCAACCTTTCTTGGGTTCCCGGTGGTTTTGGCGCTGGTGTTGGTGCCAGTGTTGGCAGTTGTCGTGGACATGGGCTATTTGACCATAAATTGGTGGAAGCGGAAAGGCAGGCATGTTCGGGGCTGAATTAATTCCCGGACTTAATCCCAGGGCGTTTCGGTTTCTTGTGGCGGCTTTGCCCCCGCCATTTCACGCAGTAGGCGCACCCGGGTTTCGGTGGCGGGATGGGTGGAAAACAATCCATCCATCATATGGCCATGGAGTGGGTTGATAATAAACAGATGGGCCGTGGCAGGATTTTCTTCTGCCCTTTGGTTATCGACCCCGGCGGCAATGGTATGAATGCGTTCCAGTGCGGATGCAAGCCATAAGGGGTGGCCGCAAATTTCTGCACCCATGCGGTCGGCGGCGTATTCGCGAGTGCGTGAAATGGCCATCTGCACCAGCATGGCCGCCATCGGTGCCAGCATAGCCACCATCAAGGTGCCAATCAGGCCAAGGGGGCCGCGATTGCCCCGGCCAAAGAAAAAAGCAAAACTCGCCAACATGCCAATGGCCCCGGCAAGGGTGGCCGTAATGGTCTGGATCAGGGTATCGCGGTTTTTGACATGGGCCAGTTCGTGGGCCATGACCCCGGCAATTTCCTCATGGGACAGGCGCTCAATCAACCCAGAGGTGGCGGCAATGGCGGCATGTTCTGGATCGCGCCCTGTTGCAAAGGCATTGGGCTGGTCTGTCTCAATAATATAGACCTTTGGCATGGGCAGATCTGCCTTGCGCGCCAGTTGTTCGATAATGCCATAAAATCCGGGCGCGGTTTTTGCGTTCACGGCCCGCGCGCCATACATGGACAAAACCATGCGGTCCGATTTCCAATAGGCAAACACGTTCATTGCACATGCAATGGCCAGCGCAATCAGCGCGCCGCCCTCTCCTGCAATCATATAGCCCACGACCAGAAACAGGGCGGTGATGGCAGCAAGAAGGATGGTTGTGCGAAAAAAGCTCATCTAGAACGCTCTGTTTTGGTGTAATGAAGGGGTGTGGGCTTTACTTGGATTTAGACTTGGATGGCCCGCTGGCGCTATTCAAGGGACATATAGACATAATGTGGTAGGGACATGACAGAAAAGACTAAAAAAACGCCTGAAAAGCCCGAAACTGCGGCTTTAAACAAGAAGCCTGCACCAGAATCGGTAGAGAAAACCGGGGATGCGGCGGCTGAGGCCCCCAGACCTGATCCCACCCGTTTCGGGGATTGGGAAAAAAACGGTCGCTGTATCGACTTCTGAACGCAAGTTGTACTTGATTTGTTCTTAATTAAGCTCTATGAGTTTATGCCTATAGGGCATCGGTAATTCGGGGATAAATCCTCGGGCGCAATGTTTGGCGCCGCCCTTCTTCTTATGAGCCTTCGGGCTCCAAAGATTGAGGATGAAATCGTGATTCACAGGATTCAGCGGTTTGCTATCTTTATTGGCCTTGTTTGTGTGTGCTTAAGCCTGATGGGGGGCGTTGGGCCAACGATTTCCAATAGTCTGGCCAATAGTAAAGCAGCTCTTTCGTCGACATCATCGTGGCCCGGGGTTCCGGGTGTGTTGGCGGGGCCTGTTATGGCGCGGGTTATCCGGGTTTACGATGGCGATACGATTTTGGTCCGTGCTCGAATTTGGGTGGATCAGGAAATCGAAATCCGTGTCAGGCTTGCCGGTGTGGATACCCCGGAAATCAGGGGTCAATGCGCGGGGGAAGAATCTCTGGCTTTAAAGGCCCGGGATTTTGTGATCGAAAAAATTGGCCATGCCCCCGTGCGGCTTCACCAAATTCATTATGGGAAATATGCGGGCCGGGTGGTGGCGCGCATCATGACGGGCGACCATCAAAATCTTTCAGCCCTGCTGATCCGCGCTGGCCATGGCCGTCAATATGATGGTCGTCGCCGGGGCAATTGGTGTCGGGATTAAAAGCACTTAATGATGTTTGTGCGCCCCGGTCTTCATAACGCGGTCAAATCGTTCTAACCTATTCCTATGAAGAACCGCTCATCCGTTTGTTTTACACCCGTGCGCAGTCGTGCCGCATTCGGTTTGGTGTTTGGTTATGGCGTTCTGGTTCTTGCACCCATTGGGGCCGGAATTGCTTGGGGGCGCTGGCCTGAGGGCTGGCCCGGGCTGGCGACGGGTCTGGGCATTGCCGGGCTCGCCATGCTTTTGGTGCAGTTTCTTTTGTCGGGCCGGTTTCGGTTTATCGGTGCCTGCGTCGGGATAGACCGGGTGATGTGGTTTCATAATTGGGCCGCGCGGTGGCTAACCCTGTTTCTGGTTTTGCACCCCTTTCTATATTTTGGCGACATGTTATGGACGGACCCGCCCAGGGCCTTTGGTCAATTCATTGACATGGCGGCTTCTCCGCTGTTTGCCAGTGGGGTGATTGCCTGGGGGCTTCTTTTGGTCATCATGGCAGGCGCGCTGTGGCGCAGACGGATCGGACTTGATTATGAATGGTGGCGTCTCAGCCACGGCATCGGCGCCGTGCTGATCATTCTGGCCGGGTTGCATCATATGTGGACCATGGGCGGCATCGGTGCGGGCTACCCTGTAATTTTGGTATGGATAATATTGGCATTGGTTGCGGCGATTGCTGCGCTGCACATTTGGCTGTTACGTCCCCTGTCGCTGACCCATCACCCTTATATGGTGAGGACGGTTGAGGAAGTGGGTGCTGCACGCTGGATTTTGCGCATTGCGCCGGAAAAGGGTGGGGCCCTTCCCTTTCGCGCTGGACAATTCGCATGGCTGACGGTTGGGGAAACCCCGTTTTCAATTGGCGAACATCCCTTTTCCATATCGTCCGCACCCAATAACGGTGATGTGGTGGAATTTCTGATCCGGGAAGCGGGGGATTTCACCAGCCATATCGGCGACATCAAACCCGGTGCCCGGGCATGGCTGGATGGCCCCCATGGCGCGTTTACTTTGCCCGATGCAGACCAGCACCGGGATGGCCGGGTTGTCATGATTGCCGGTGGGGTGGGGTTGGCCCCCATTCTTTCTATTCTTCGGGATCAGGCAGGCAAAGGGGACAGGCGAAAATTCCATCTGATATTTGGCAATCGGACCGAAGCCCAAATTGTTATGGCCGAAGAACTCCAATCCCTTGGGCGCACGCTGGATCTTAAGGTGGACATGGTGTTATCGGAACCAAAGCCTGGTTGGTCCGGGGCCACGGGCCAGCTTTCAGGGGAAACCCTTGACGGGCTTTTGTCTGATGAAGTGACCGATGCATCGACACTGTTTATGTTATGTGGGCCGCCAATGATGGTGGACGTCGCGACGGATTATCTGTCTGACCACGGGGTTGCGGGCAAACAAATCATCGTGGAACATTTTGATTTTGTCTGATGGCCGCGCCGCGCTATCGGTTGCCCATTCTTGAGCCTTTGAACAGCCAGTAAAAAAGAATGGCGACCCCAAAGGGCAACAGCAGAATTAAATCATTGGCCTGCATGTTCAGACGCTTCGCCCCATACATCAGCCCAAAGGTCATCGCCACCGATGCGACATAGATGGTGGTGCCGCCGACGGCAGCAAAATTAACGGTCTTGCCGTTGGAATACAAAACGTAACCCCCGGCCAATGCGGGCATCAGGGTGGATAATAAAATTATGACAAGCTTTTCGTCCACGATATGGGATTCCCTTAACGGTTAAGTCGGTTGTTGATCAGGTCGTCGACCACGCCGGGATCAGCCAGCGTTGATGTGTCACCCAGATTGCCATAATCGTTTTCAGCAATTTTGCGCAGGATGCGGCGCATGATTTTCCCTGATCGGGTTTTAGGCAGGCCAGGCGCCCATTGCAGCATATCCGGGGTGGCAAATGGGCCGATGTCTTTTCGCACAACTTGGATCAAATCAGCACGAAGGTCGTCTGAGGGTTCAGCCCCGGCCATCAGGGTGACATAACAATAAATGCCCTGCCCCTTAATGTCGTGGGGATAGCCAACAACGGCGGCTTCAGAAACAGATGGATGGGCAACCAGCGCGCTTTCCACTTCTGCTGTGCCCAAACGGTGGCCTGAAATATTCAGCACATCATCGACCCGGCCAGTGATCCAGTAGTAACCATCTGCGTCGCGCCGGCAGCCATCGCCTGAAAAATATTTTCCGGGGAATTGGCTGAAATAAGTTTCCTTGAACCGTTCATGATCCCCATAAAGGGACCGCATCTGTCCGGGCCATGAATCGCCAAGGCACAGGTTGCCAACGCCTTCACCAATAATTTCAGACCCATCCTGGTGGCACAAAACAGGCGTGATGCCAAAGAAGGGCCGCGTCGCAGACCCGGGTTTAAGCGCCGTGGCACCTGCCAGTGGCGTGATTGCAATGCCGCCGGTTTCGGTTTGCCACCAGGTATCAACGATGGGGCATTGCCCACTACCAACCACTTCGAAATACCACCGCCAGGCTTCGGGATTAATGGGTTCTCCGACACTGCCAAGCAGCCGCAGGCTTTTGCGCGATGTTTTGGTAACCGGTTCATCGCCGCCCTGCATCAGGGCACGGATCGCCGTGGGCGCGGTATAGAAAATATTGACCTTGTGCTTATCGACCACCTGCCAAAAACGCGATGCATCAGGATAATTAGGCACCCCTTCGAACATCAACGTTGTGGCTCCATTGGCTAACGGCCCGTAAACAATATAGCTGTGTCCCGTGACCCACCCGACATCGGCGGTGCACCAATAAATGTCGCCGTCATGATAATCGAAAACATATTGGTGGGTCATGGCCGCATAGACCATGTAGCCACCGGTGGTGTGCAACACGCCCTTGGGTTTTCCGGTGGACCCGGAGGTGTAGAGGATAAACATCGGGTCTTCGGCATTCATCTTTTCAGGCGGACAATCTTCTGATGCGGCTTCCATTGCTTCGTGGTACCAGACATCGCGACCCTCAACCCAGTTGATATCGCCCCCGGTGCGCCGGATGACAACGCAGGTTTCAACGCCGTCACATTTTTCGATGGCGGCATCTGTATTGGCTTTAAGCGGGATGGCTTTGCCGCCCCGCACGCCTTCATCGGCCGTGATGATGCAGGTGGATTCGCAATCTGTAATCCGACCGGCCAATGCTTCGGGCGAAAACCCGCCAAACACAACCGAGTGCACGGCCCCAATCCGCGTACAAGCAAGCATGGCATAGGCGGCTTCGGGGATCATGGGCATATAAATGGTAACCCGGTCGCCTTTTTTGACGCCTTGGGCTTTCAGGACGTTGGAAAATTTGCAGACTTCGCGATGGAGTTCCCGGTAGGTGATATGGGCATCATCATCGGGGTTATCCCCTTCCCAGATAATCGCGGTTTGATCGCCCCGGCTTTCAAGGTGGCGGTCAATGCAATTGGCAGACGCATTTAATTCGCCGTCGGAATACCAGCGAATATTGACGTCGCCCTCAAAGCTTGTGTCCTTGATTTTGGAATAAGGGGTGATCCAATCGAGGCGTTTGCCCTCATCGCCCCAAAACCCTTCCGGGTCCGCAATAGAGCGTGCGTACATTTCTTTGTATTTGGCATCGTCCACCCATGCCGCCTCGGCAACACGGTTTGGTACAGGAATAATTTCCTCTGTCATGGTTTCCGCTCCCCCTTTTCCCCCGTTTTGCCCTGAGGCTGGGGGGATTGAATGATGATAGAAGTATTGATCCATGGGGGCCTTTGAAACAACCCCCAGAACGCAGGTTTGGCCAAAATCAGCCGATTGGCACTAATTTTGGCAAAAAAACGCGATTAAACCTAGAAATAATACGGGATTTACTGGGGGCCGTGGGGAATGGTTTGCCCGGGCAGCCCATCAACGGGCAGGCTGATTTCGCCTTCGACCATGGTAATGGTCACGGGAATCAAATGACACCCCGGGCAAATGGGGCCATAGATCATTTCGCCGGTTTCAATGATAAATTCCGCCGCATGCATGACACAAAAAATATGGGTCTTGGGCCGGTTCAGGAAAATATCGGTTTTCCAATTGAGCGGCAGGTGCTGGTGGGGGCAGTCATTGACGTAGGAATAGGCGTGGCCTGCCTTGCGGACGACAAAAATTTCAACCTCACGGCCATTGTCATAAACAATGTTAAACGCTTTTGTGCCGGGGTCTTCCAGATCATCAAGGGTACATAGCGCATCCCCTGGGCGCACATTTCTAGGCAACTGTGTAGACATAAAATTTTAAGCCTTGGTATCGACCATGTGGACGAAATAATGTTCCTTCACCACCTCGACAATTTCGACAACCGTTTTTTGAAAAACCGAATGGCTGCCTTCAATGGCAAAATGTTTGGGGTTTAAGATTCTGGAAAAACTTTGCGCCACGTGGTTACGGTGCTGGATATAAACAGACCGGCTTTGGCATAGGGATCGTTTTTGGAAAATTCTTTTGCGGCATCCAGATTTTCGGCATCAATTATGACAAGACTGCCCATGGGGGTTTCGCCATCGTCCATCAAAACGGGCCCTGCAATATAAAGCGCATCCCCGGCATCACGCAGGTATTGAAGATGTTCTTCGCGGGTGCTCATGCGCAGGTCCAAAGATTTGGGCTTATCAATGTTGATGATGGCAAAATACATTTTCGATCTCCGTCTTAATTCAGTGGTGTGCGTTGTCAGAAAACAACACGTTAAATTTAGTGTTTAGTTAAATTTCGTGTTTAAAGGGCCGTGATAAAAGCTCTGAAATAATTTGCTCGATTTGTGCATCTTCGTTGATGATCCGGCGCACCGCATTGGCAATGGGCATGTCTATGGAAAGCTGTTTGGCCAACGCGGTGACAGGCCCGGCAGTGTGGGCCCCTTCGGCGACGGTGTGGCGCGAAAACAAAATATCTGCGGCCCGGCCACCCTTGCCAATTTCCAGACCCAAAGAATAATTTCGTGAATCGGTCGCCGTGCAGGTCAGGACCAGATCACCTAGTCCGGACAAGCCCATGAGTGTCTGCACGTCACCGCCAAGGGCGACAGCAAGACGCGTCATCTCTGCCAGACCACGGGTGATCAATGCGCTTCTGGCATTTTGACCAAGGTCCAGCCCGGCAACAATGCCACACGCGATAGCAATCACATTTTTGACCGCCCCACCGATTTCGGCACCAATTACATCCTGGCTGATATAGGGCCGCAACCGGTTCGATCCAAGCAGACCAGCAAGCCGTTCCCCAAGGGCGCTATCATTGGCGGCAATGGTGACGGCGGTGGGCTTTCCGCGCGCGACTTCTCCGGCAAGGGTGGGCCCGGACAAGACGGCCAGCGGTGTTTTCGGCAGGGTTATTTGAACGACATCTGATAACAGCATGCTGGTCTCAGCCTCAATCCCTTTGGCACAGATAACGGCGGGAACGCCTTCATCTATATGGGGGGCAAGGGCGGTTGTGACGCTTCGCATATGTTGGGCCGGGGCAACCAAAAGCACGGCATCCCCCGCACCCATTTTGGAAATATCATCGGTCGCTTTTATGCCACCCGGCAAGACAATGCCCGGAAGGTATAATTTATTTTCGCTTGTTTTATTGATGCTCTCAACGGTCTCTGGTTCCCGTGCCCAGATCAAAACATCGGCGCCATTTTCTGCGCCGACTGCCGCCAGTGCTGTGCCCCAGGCACCACCGCCGATAACATTGATACGGTGGTTGGCCATTATTTAGATTCCATTTGGGGCGGGATGAAGAAATTAAAGGCGATCGAAATACGTGTGCCTTTGCCCAGATAGGGCCTGACCCCATGGCTTAACCATGCCGGAAAGAGAATCATTTTACCCACCTTTGGCGTGATGGTTTCTGCCGCTCCGGCGGATTGGCATCCAGCAAGGGATATTGCCAATTCTGGCAAATACATCGCCGGCATCACGCCGCGTGGGTCCATGATCTGGAAGGCCCCGCCAAGGGCTGGGTCATCACCGATGCCACCGTCATCAACATAATAACATCCCGATAGAAAACTCCCCGGGTGGGCATGGAAATCGTTGGCATGGCCTGTGCGATTGACGTTGGCCCAGGCGTTGATCCGCCAGTTCACCTTCACCGGTTTTCCGGTCCGATCCCCGGTCAGGCGATCTGCAATGGAATGGGCAATGCCCAGAACTTTCATACCTTCTTTGCCACCCCATTGATCAAAATCGTCGGCCGATTGCCATCCCGATAGATTGGAAAATGTAACACCGGGGGTTTCCTTTTCATGGGCCAAAATGGTTTTTGCCAGCCGTGAATTTTCTTCCCCATCCATGGGGGTCTGGGCAATGATCACAGGCGTTGGAAAGCAGCCTTTGACTTCTATGCCATCGGCTTCTGGTTGGGCTGCGGTTTCGGTTTTGTCGGTCATGGCGCCTGTTATCTATCTCAAAGAATTATGTGTGTATTGTTCCTGTCCCCCGCCTTGGACGCAAGGGGCCAAAAAATTTAAGTTTTATTATTTTTCTTTGTTTTTTGTATTCGCACCCTCATCAATCAATGCGGCATCACGGCGGGCAATATAGGTTGTCGCTGCGGCAATGATGGCGGCCCCCACCCAGGTCAAGGCATCGGGGAATTCTCCAAACAAGGGATAGGCAACAAACGCAACAACGGGCAGGCGCAGAAAATCCAGTGATGCCACCACCTTGGTTTCGGCCGTTACCAGGGATTTGGTCAATGCATAATGGGCAAGCCAGCCGCCGAGTGCGAGAAACACCAGCCATGGCCAGGCCTCCATGGGCACCGATACCCAGTTAAAGAGTGCCGGGGGCAGCGTAAACAGGGCAATAAACAGGTTTGACCAGAACATAATCACCATGGGCTTTTCATTGAGCGATTGGGTTTTCATCACCACCAGGGTGGCCGCATAAAAAACCGCCGATAGCAAAATCGCGCTGGTAGCCAAGCTAACGTCGATAAACCCCGGTCGAATGATGACCAATGCGCCCATAAAGCCAACGGCCATGGCAGTCGTGCGGCGTATGCCCACCCGTTCGCCCAGAAACAAGACCGCAAGCAACAGTGCAAAAAGGGGCAAGGTGAATTGCAAGGCAACGGCATTGGCCAGAGGAACAAGGCCAAGGCCCCAAAACCAAAGGATCATGCCCATGCCGTTTAATCCGCCCCGCATGACATGAAGGCCAACCCGTTTGGGCTTTACACCAACCCAGCCGACCTTTAACGCCCATGGCACCAGAAACGCCACAGCAATCAGATTGCGCAAAACAACAATTTCAGTCGATGGCAGGTAGGGGGTCAGGATGCGCACGCCAACGGGAACGGTGGCAAAGGCACACATGGCCAGCAAAGCCCACAATATGCCGCGCATATTGGCATTTAAGGGGGGCTTCACCCCGGGTTCAGACGACATTGCTGCGCACTTCTTCTAAAGGCCAGCGCGGGCGTGGTGCGAAATCCAGTTTATCGGTCAGGCCCAATTGTAACCGTTCAATGCCAGCCCAAGCCACCATGGCCCCATTGTCGGTGCAAAGTTCATGGGGCGGCGCTGAAAGGGCAAAGCCGATGCTGGTGGCCATATCATCTAGCCCGGCCTGCAATGCTTGATTGGCGGCAACGCCGCCTGCGACAACCAGATTGCGGGCACCGGGATGGGTGGCGCGAAACACATCAAGGGCAGCTTTTGTGCGCTCTACCATGATGTCGGTTACGGCACATTGAAAGGATGCGGCCACGTTGGCGACATCTGTGTTGGAAAGCGCACCCGGCGGCAAAGCATCAATGGTCCTGCTGACAGCCGTTTTTAGGCCCGAAAAGGAAAAATCGCACCCAGGCCGGCCTTTCATGGGGCGGGGAAGCTTGAAGGCGGCCCCATTGCCAGATTTTGCTGCCGCCTCAACCGATGGCCCGCCGGGATAGGGGAGATCCAGCATTTTTGCCGTTTTATCAAAGGCTTCTCCGACGGCATCGTCAATGGTGGTGCCCAGTAAATGATACTGGCCAACCCCTTCAACGCTGACCAATTGGCAGTGCCCCCCCGTTGCCAGCAAAAGCAGGTACGGAAAGGCGACATCGCTGCAAAGGCGCACGCTCAGGGCATGGGCTTCCAGATGGTTGACGTTGATCAATGGCTTATCCAGAACCTGGGCCAGGGTTTTGGCGGTCATAACCCCGACAATGACGCCACCAATCAGGCCCGGGCCGCCGGTGGCGGCAATGCCATCGATATCGGCCAGAGTGATGGCTGATTCTTCGATCGCTTCGCGCACCAGACGATCAATATGATCAAGATGGGCACGCGCTGCAATTTCTGGCACCACGCCGCCATAGGGCGCGTGTTCTTCCAACTGGCTGAGAACACGATTGGAAAGAATTTCGCGTGCGTCATTCACCACGGCGGCGGCGGTTTCATCGCAGCTCGATTCAATGCCAAGAATAATCATTGTGTGTGTGGGTTCCGTCGGTTTTAAAAGTTCAGGGGGCGACCAACAAGCCCTCAATTCAGGGGCGCACCTTACACCGCATGGTCACGATGACCAACACTACAAGCGCGCCAACGTCCAGTTTGCCTTGCACAGTGTGGTTCAGACGATTAAACACGATGTCATGGCCACGAACGCAGAAAATTTCAACGGGATCATTAAAATCGGAACGCGGGGAAGCCCGTTGGCATTGGCTCAGGCCAATATGGTTCGGGACCTTTTGATGGCGGCACACCCGGGTATGGCGGTCGATCTTTCCATCATTAAAACGTCGGGTGATCAATTTCTGGATCGTCCCCTTGCCGATATTGGCGGCAAAGGATTGTTCACCAAAGAAATTGAAGATGCCCTTCTTGCAGGCGAAATTGATATTGCCGTCCATTCCATGAAGGATGTTCCAACGGCGCTGCCTTTGGGCCTTGGCATATTTTGCATGTTGGTCCGTGAAGACCCCCGCGATGCGCTATTGGTCCGAGATGCATCGATTAATGCCATTGAAAATTTGCCCCAAGGTGCACGGGTGGGCACGGCTTCGCTTCGGCGGCGCGCACAATTGCTATCGGTGCGCCCTGATCTTGATGTTATTTCTTTCCGGGGCAATGTTGGCACCCGCATGAGAAAACTGGAAGCCGGTGAGGCGGACGCGACGTTGCTGGCAATGGCCGGGCTCAATCGTTTGGGCATGGCGTCTGCGGCCAGTGTGATTCTCTCTACCGATGACATGTTGCCAGCTGTTGCCCAGGGGGCGGTTGGCATTGAATGTCGTGAAGATGACGCCCGGGTGCGCGATTTGCTTGGCCCCTTGAATGATGTGCCCACGGGCACCGTTGTGGCCGCGGAGCGTGCCCTTTTGGCAGAACTGGATGGTTCTTGCCGCACGCCGATTGCGGCTTTGGCATTGATCGATGATGGGGGCGGGCTTTCACTTGTTGCCCGTGTCTTTGCCCCCGATGGCGGTGCCCGGTTTGATGCGATGCGCACAGGCAATATTGGTGATGGTGAAGCTATGGGCCGTGATGCGGGCCAGGAATTGCGCGCCCTTGCCGGAACAGCATTTTTTGAGTCGTTAAAGGATTTGTAATGGCAGATCGCCCGCGCGCATTGGTGACGCGTCCCCTTGATGACGCATCGCCGTTGGCAGAAAAACTATCTGCTATGGGGTTTGAACCTGTTGTGGAACCCCTGCTTAAAATCCGGTTTCTCGATGATGTGGAAGTTGATTTTGAAAATGTTCAGGCATTTGCTTTTACGTCGGCCAATGGGGTTCGCGCATTGGTTCGCTTTGGCTGTTCAGGCTTTCCCGCTGCTTTGTCTGATGCACCGAAATATGCTGTCCCCCTTGATCTTCCGGTCTTTGCTGTTGGTGCCGCAACGGCGCATGCGGCGCGTGCGGCGGGGTTTAAGCATGTGACAAGTGCGGATGGGGATGTGGATGATCTTGCGCGCCAGATCACAGAAACCTGTGATCCGACAAAGGGCGCCATTTTACATGTGGCCGGGCGCAACCGCCGCGGTGATTTGGCCGGTGTCCTGGAGGATGCCGGGTTTGAAGCTCAGCGGGTCACATTTTATGAGGCCGATTTAGCGACAACATTTTCCGATGACACCTTGGCCCTGATCAAGGGCGGGGAAATTTGCACCGTGTTGATTTTCTCCCCACGAACCGGGCGTCAATTTGTTAGTCTCATGAAACAGGCGGGTATTGTTTCCAATGCATCGTCAATGTGCCTTGCGGCCTTAAGCAAGGGGGTTGCGGTTGGCGCGGCTGGCCTTCCATGGGGTGAAATCAGGATGGCCGATGAACCCAATGAGGCTGCGTTGTTAGAGACGATCAAGCGTTTTTCGGAAAAAGGAAAAACCTGATGGCATCAAGTGGAGAGGGTGGCAAAAGTAGGCCGGCGACAAAAGCCAAGGCCCCAAAAGCGGATCAGGCGCAAAAAAAACGCTCTGCAAAAAACACAGACGCCGAAAAGAATGCGCCTTCCTCTTTCGGTTTTATGGCGGGTCTCGTCAGTGCATTCATCCTTATTGCTGTCGTGATCGGGGGTGTGATTGGGGTGCCTGCAATCCGTGACAAAGCCCATGCGTTGATGGCATTGGCGGGTATTCAGGTGGTCCCGATTGCCACTTCGCCCCCTGTCACGCCCCCTGCGCCCATTGCGCTACCTGTGGCCGTCATGCCACCTGTTTCCCCTGCATTGAATGCCCGCATTGCGGCGCTGGAGACAGCATTGGCGGCAATCCAACAGCGCGCTTTAACGCCCGCTGCAACGCCCGCTCCGGTTTCGGCGACATCAAATGCTGACATGATCCTTTTTGCGTTTATCTATGCTCTGGATCAGGGACGCCCCTTTGGGGCCCTTGAACCACAGGTTCGCACCGTGATTGCGCCAGATTTTGTGTCGCGTCTGGATGCGCTGATGCCGTTTGCAGAAAAAGGCATTCCCGGGGTCCTGATGTTGTGGCGAAACCTTGGCACACTGGCAGCAAACGAATTGAAGGATGATTTGGCAAAGACACCCGCAAAACCGGCTCATAAACCGGCTGCATCTATGGCTGAGGGCACCCCTACCGGGCTTTGGGGGCGGATTAAGGCGCGCCTTAAGGGCATGGTGAACGTGCGCCGAATTGGAGAAATAAAAAAGCCCGGAAATACGGCTAAACCCTCTGATGCGCCCGGAATTCATGGTTCTCTTGATGCCATTTTGCAGCGCTTTGGCCCCAGCGGCCCCGGTGGCACGGTTGGTGATCTGGCGCGCGCTTTGCATTTGGCCGATAGCGTGGATATCAGCAGCCTGAAAGATGGTGGTGCATTTGATCAGTGGCGATCCGCGGCCCGGGCAAGGATTAACGCGGCATCGTTGGCAGAAGAACTGGGCGGGGCTTTAATGATGCTCAAAAAATCCCAGCATCCAACAACGCCTTCAACACCGCAGCCATAGGGCAATGCCATGTCTCGGGTGATCTGGTTTCTTATTCTGGCCGTCCTTGTGATCCCCGCCGTGGGCTGGTTTGCCGGTGATCCGGGCAGGATGGTTCTTGAATTTCGGGGCTGGCAGATAGAAACCTCTGTGGGGCTTATGGCGGGCGCCATGATTGCGGTCGTTATCAGTGCCATCCTTATCTACAGTGTAGTTTCCACAATCCTGTCTGCACCGCAGCGGTTAAAAAAATGGCGTTTGGAAAAACGCCGTGAAAAGGGATTGCGGTATCTTTCCCGTGGGATGGTGGCCGTTGCAGCAGGGGATGCGTTGAGCGCACACCGTGCAGCACAGCGTGCAGAAAGGCTTCTTGATGCGGTGCCGCTGACGCTTTTGTTGTCTGCCCAGGCCGCCCAGCTAGAGGGGGATGAAAAGGCCGCCGAAAAATATTTCAACGCCATGCTTGATCGTCCCGATATGGAATTTTTAGGGTTGCGCGGCCTTTTAATTCAGGCGGGCCGTTGCGGCGATAATGCCCGTGCCCTGGCGTATGCGGAACGGGCAGCGGAAATCAAGCCTGATGCCCCATGGGTTCAAACCGCATTGTTCGAATTGGCGGTTAAGGCGGGACTTTGGGGGGAAGCCGAAGATGCGCTGAAGCAGGCGGTTCGTCGCGGCGGGATTGATCGTGTCACGGGGGCACAGCATCGTGGGGCAATTTTGCTCCAGCAAAGCCATGAAGCAGAAGACAGAAAATTTATTGTTGAAGCGCGGGAACTCGCCAAACGGGCGCGTCGCGCCGCGCCTTCATTTGTTCCCGCAGTGCTGCGGTTGGCCACCCTGGACATTGATAGGGGCAATAAACGCTCGGCCAAAAGAATTTTGGAACGCGCCTTCAAAACCCAGCCCCATCCAGATATTGCCAGCACGTATGGCAAATTGGCAGAAGGCGACGGCGATGATCTTTTGCGCGCCCGGCTGCGGTTAATGGAACGGTTGCTCAAACTTAACCCAGATCACCCAGAAAGCCATTTTGGCGTTGCTAACGCTGCCCATAATGCTGGTTTGTGGGATGAAGCGCGCGCGCATGCAGCGGCAGCGGAAAAACATTTTTTGAATTCTGGCACCCCACCAGCGCGCCTATACCGGTTGCTTGCCAGCATCGAAGAAGATGAAAAAGGGGACCGTGATGCGGCCGGTCGTTGGTTGATGCGCGCAGGAGATGCAGCATTGGATCATCGATGGATTTGCAGTTCTTGTGGGGCAGGGTTTGTAGCCTGGACGGCGCCTTGTCCGCAATGCCAATCGTTTGATTGTCTTCATTGGGATACACCAGAATCTGTTTCGGTTATTTCTGATATCAGCGGAACAGATGGTGCTCATATTGGCGTGGATGATAATAGTATCAAATTAACGAAACCGTCCTTTAAAGGCGGGGATGAAGATTAGGGATTTCCGTCTTATTCATTTCGCGCTAGTGTGCGCGCGTTAGTGCCAAAATTGTTGCCGCCTTAGCTCAGTTGGTAGAGCATCGCATTCGTAATGCGGGGGTCGCAGGTTCGAATCCTGCAGGCGGCACCATTTTTTATTCGCATGCCAGCGTATAAAAATCAGAGAAATTCTTAATTTTTTTCACGAACGATGCACGCAAAAAACGGCGGCGCCAATTAATTGGCCATCAAAATAGACGCGTAATTTTCTAAATAAATTTTTTGCGCATGACGATATTTGATTTTTTGATGATGTAATGGTGCAATTAAATTCATTGACGATTACTTTTTGTTAACCTTAACTGACTAATGCTCAGCACGGTTTAGTATTAGTGCCCACAAATTTGGGAAATTCTTGATCTTTGAATTACAGAGGAGTCAGATGATGGCTGCTAAGACGACCACGAAGAAAAAGCCTGCCGCGAAGAAAAAATCTGTCGCGAAGAAAAAAGTTGTCGCTAGAAAAAAAGTTGTCGCTAAGAAGCGGCCCGCAGCGAAGAAAAAAGTTGTTGCGAAGAAAAAAGTTGTCGCCAAAAAGAAGGTAGCAGCGAAGAAAAAGCCCGCAGCCAAAAAGAAGGTAGCAGCGAAGAAAAAGCCCGCAGCCAAGAAGAAGGTTGCAGCGAAGAAGAAGGTTGCAGCCAAGAAAAGGCCCGCAGCGAAGAAAAAGGTTGCAGCGAAGAAGAAGCCAGCAGCCAAGAAGAAAGTTGCAGCCAAGAAGCGGCCCGCAGCGAAGAAAAAAGTTGCGGCTAAGAAGAAGCCAGCAGCCAAGAAGAAAGTTGCAGCCAAGAAGCGGCC